>NZ_VFMJ01000002.1 GCF_006715005.1 Serratia marcescens | reverse complement strand
TGCAGGGGATGTTGACCTGGCGCCGCTCACTTAAAGATGGGCATACGGGGTTATCGGCCAGCCAGGACGTTTCCACCGGAAGCCTGAAATTCACGCTGGGTATCATGATGGTCTGCAGTCCTTATCTGCTTGATGCCCTGCAAAAATCCCTTGGCATGCTGTAAGCCTGCCGGGTTTCATCCGCGCGTAAGCGCACTCTCATCCTTCATTAAATAACAATTTTCATTTTCAAGGAGTTAATCATGCCTAATGACATGATGCTGAACCTTTCCGTGCGCGTTTATTTCCTGAAAACATGGTTACGCCAGCGGCTTAGTGCGTTTTTATCCGGGGCTGCTGCAGCCCTTCCTGTCGCTGCATTTGCCGATGGTGATATTGCTGATATGGCAAATCGGGCTGCTGAAGGTGCGAAGTCTGGCATCAAGTCGTCGCTGACCATCGCGCAGTTCGCTGGCGTCTTCTTTGTTATCGGTGGACTCATAGCTGCCAGAAACAAGAAAGATAATCCGCAAGTTAAGGCCTGGCACATCTTAGCGTCCATCCTGTTTGGCGTTTGCCTCATCGTGGTGCCGGAAATTATCAAACGGGCGCAAACACAGGTGGGGTTGACACCGGTCAACGTCGGTTAAACGAAACGCGCTCCGGGCTTCCGGAGCGTTTTTTATGGAGTGGCGCTATGGCACAGCGACATATTTCGGATGATGCCCCGGTCGGCATTGGGTGGAGATGCTGCCATGACTAACGTTCAGTTAATGCCGGCCCCATTGTCGCTGGATATCAGCGGCGATCCCCAGACACCGTTGCCGCAGCCGATGGAAGGTTCACGTTGTCAATGTTGCGGCCTGCATATTCGCAAGCTGTGGCAGGGGGCCCGAGCTGGGTTTGATGAACCCCATGCGGTATGCACCTTGTGCTACCTCACTGGCCATCTCGACAGCCCCACCGCCGCGCATGCCCGTCTGGTCTGGCTCCCAGGCACGTCTCTGAAGAATGTCCTTCATCTGCAGCGTCAGATTTTGCTGGCGATGATTGCCGGCAATCGCGCGCAGCAACGTGAGGGAAAACGTTTGTGGCGCTGGATGGTGCTCCATGCACGCGAAGTGGAAGGGGCATGGGGAACGGCGCGCGTTGGCGAGTTTGCCGCCGCCATGTTGCGATTGCCACCGGCCAAGCGGGCACACCTGCAGCAACGCCTCATTGGCTGCGTGCCCGTATTTCCCCCTGATGTGTTCGATGACCTGTCGCTGTTGTTACCCGAAGGTAAAACAGCGACGCAGGCCTTAACGAGCTGGTGTTTGCCTACTTACCGCCGGAGTGATTTGTATGCTGAGCCCGATCCGCTGGATTGAAGAGATAATTACTGCAACATCCCGCTTCGCCGTGTCGCGGGATTTACCTGATTACTGTGATTTGCAGACGGTGATCCGCCTGACAGATGACGATCGTATACGCCATCCTGAGTTGGAGGCCCCCTATATCTTGGTGACCGATGACGGTGACTATTGTTCGGCCTTCTCCGTCGCCGGCAGCTTTTGCGACACCGATGAAACTGCTCCCCCTGATGCGCCGTTTTCCTGGATGGGGCGCATCAAACGCATGACCGAATCGCTGAATGCGGTATATCGCCGGCATGGTCATAAATTCAGCCTGGTTTACGAGGATGATCCCTCGCGCGGGGAAGAAGAGGTCAGACGCCTGATGGCACCTCAATACCGCTCCATTCGGCGTACCGGTATTGCTCTGAAGGAAATTCTCGATGAGCGGGTGGCCAAAATAAGCCCCTGGGTGTCACGAGAACGCTGCTATCTGGTGTGTTATACCGGGCGCAAGGCGTTGTCAGCCCACGAACTGATGGACGAAAACAAGCGCCTCAAGGTGCTTATCCAGCAAAGTCCTGATGCGCGTTTTGGCCAAAATCCGGTGTTGGCGGAGATGGTGGGGCAAAAAATCAGGCATGACGCCTTTCTCAGCGGTATAGAAACGGCGCTGAAGGACAACGGGGAAGGTGTACTGCTGAGCCGCCTGGACGCGCACTCCGTTGGTCATGCCTTGCGCGAACAAGTTGACCGCGCCGGCACCTCCGAACACTGGCGGCCGTTGTTGCCGGACGATCCTATCATGCCGCATGGCGTACGTGATGATGAAGACCATACGCCATTCCTGGCGCCTTGGCTGAACTTCCAACTGATGAATCAGGATGTACACCCGCAGGGCAATATGTTGCGCATTAATGGCGTGTGGCATGGCACCTTGTCTGTTGTTCTTGGGCCGCAAACCCCTCAGTCGTTTGCGCATCTTAAAGCGTTGGTACCGCGCGCGGTGCCCTGGCGGGTTCGCATGGATGTGATGCCTGGCGGGATGGCTGCGCTGGGCGTCAAAAAAGGGACGCTCGACTTTATGGCGTTCGTACCGACATTGCGGCCGATTTGGAAGTCCATTGCAGCACTCACCGAGGTTGATAGAAATGAACCGGTCTGCGTGATGACGATAACGGCGGCTACCTGGGGGGACAGCCCGCAGGCGGTGACCCGTAATCTGACACTACTGACACAGGCCTTCCAGTCCTGGGGCGTATGCGAGGTGACACAAACCTTCGGCGATCCCGTTCGTGCCTGGGTTTCCACTTTAGTGGCATCCAGCAAAGGCAGTGGTCCTAATCCACTGTATCCGCCGCTATCCCAAGCGCTGAATCTTGCCCCACTGACACGCCCGGCCTCCGCCTGGGAAGACGATGGCAACGCACTGTTCCCCACGCTGGATGGCAAACTCTACCCTGTGGGGCTGGCCACCAGTAAGCAGAACAAGTTGACCAGCCTGGTATCGGGTTCATCTGGTACGGGTAAATCGGTATTACTTAATGCCCTGGGTAATATTCAAATCACCAGTGCCCAGCAAAATCTGCCGTTTTTTGCCGGCGTGGATAAGGGGTTCTCGATGCAGGGGCAGATTGCTTTGCTGCGGGACAGTTTACCCCCTGAGCGGAAAGATGAAGTGATCGGCATCGTGTTGCAAAACGACAAGGCGCATTGCCGGAACCTGTTTGATATCCAGTTGGGGGCACGGTACCCGATCCCTCCTGAGCGCAACTGGATACTCAGCATGCTGACCGCAATGTGTATCGATCCAGAGACAGGAATACCGCCGAACGCGCGGGATACTCGTCAAATTCTCAATCGTGCCATCAGTAAAGCCTATTCTATCAATGCTGAAACCAGCGGTGCTCAGCTCTATAGCCGCGGACTGCCGGGGCTGGCGTGTGTTGACGAGGCTTTGGATAAGCTAGGGCTGTTCGAGCGGTTCGATGCTGACTGGTGGGAGAAAGCGGTGTGGTATGAGGTTCGCGACCTGTTGTTCGAAGGCGGGTACGTTCGGGAGGCCCAGCTGGCGCAGTTTCAGGCGGTGCCGGAATTGTCGGATATGACCCGGATCTTGAACCTTGATGAGATTAAAAGTGCTTATGGCGAGATCCAGCGTGACGGTAGCCAGGAAAAATTGCTGGATTATCTGTTCCGTTGCATGAACGACGCAGTCGGTGACTTCAAGATGCTGGCTGGGCGCACACAATTTGTAATTAACCCCCGCACCCGGGTTATTGCCATTGACCTCAACAACGTTATGGGCGACGACAGTAAAGAGGGGCACCTCAAAACGGGGATCATGTTCCTGTTTGCCGGGCAGGTGGCTGGCGGTGACTTCGTTTTGCCTCAGTACCGAGACGCGTTACTGGCCGCGGTCGATAAGCGTTATCACGCATTACATATCGATCGACTGGAACAGCTGGATCAGGAAGTGAAGACAAAGGGGTATGACGAACTGCATAACGCCAAGAAAGTGCCGTTTATCTTCCCAATGCTGGAAACCCAGGACCGTGAACAACGTAAGTTCGGGGTCCGCACCGTGTTGTCCTCCCAGTATATGCGCGACTTCCCTGACGCCATCCTCCGCTCGGCTAACTCACTGTTCATGATGGAAGTCGATCCGGACGACGAAGCGCTGCTGGTCGACCGTTTCAAAGTGCCTAAAGTTACCTTGCGTAATTTTCAGCGTTGCGGCACTGGCCCGGCGCCCGACGGGAGTGGCGTGCCGTTCCTGGGCGTTTTTCGTATCAAGGGCGGTGGCACGCTTGCCAGAATATTGAAAAACGCACTCGGGCCCCTGGAACTGTGGGCGCTGAACTCTTCACCGATAGACAGTCCGCTTCGTCGGCTGTTGTACGAGCAGGTTGGTGGGTCAACGGCGCGCGCCATTCTGGCCGAAGCTTTTCCGCAGGGCACTGCGGCGAAGTTGATCGAACTGCGAAGAAAGCAGGCCGGCGATGTCGATGCCGGCAATGTTACGCGTCAACTTGCCTCAGAGCTTATTGCCAAACGCGGCTATCACATCTAAGCGAGAAAAATCATGAAATACTCAGCGACAGTGGTCGCGCTGGCGGTCAGTCTCGGACTGAGCCAGCCCGCGGCCGCGGTTACCGTTTATGTGTCCGGCAGTGCGCCGATTGAAATGCAGGTGATGCCGGCAATGGGCACTATCAATGCCACGCTGGCGGAGATCCTCACAACGGAAACCCAGATAGGTACCGCTATCGTACAGGCCAGTGACAAGCAAGTCTCGGCGGTGACTGAAGCGGCACGCGCGCAGCGAGAGGCCGATATCTTTGGCCGTCAGACAGAGCGCCTGGAGCGCGCGCGTGACAGCTTTACGGTAACGGACAGTATCTGCAGTGAGTCGGCCTCCGGTATGGCTACGCAGGTCAGCAAGCAGACACGCTCCAGCGCATCAAGGCTGTCCGGCGGCGGCGGGGTCAGCAGCGCCATGGTTCGCAAGAGTGTGGCATCTCTTCCTGTGGCCCCCCGTCAAGGTGGTTATCGCAGTGCGGCTGTGCATGCGGCGTACTGTACGGCAGAAGAGGCGGCAACCTACGGGGGAACGGATCTTTGCCCACAGGTCTCCCCGTTGCCCGGCGGCGATATTGAGTTGCGTTCCCTCATGGATGGTGCAGGAGCTGTCGGTAAAGCACCTGATCTGACCTTCAATCAGGAACAAGTCGATGCGGCGATGGCTTACATGAAAAACTCGTCCCGTCATGATGCTGGACGCACGCCGGGGAAGGGGGATATTCAATCGGCCACCGGCCGCGAGTATCAGGGGTTGCTGACGCAATATAAGTCAATACAGAGCGCTTCCTCGCAGCCCCAGTTGGACTTGATTGCAGCCAGCCAGCCTAACCCCGCAACCCGTGAGGCATTGGGTGAGTCGTTACAAAGCCCGTCGGCCAGCCAGTATTTTTCGGCGACGGCGAGCCCGGAGGCACAGAAGTCCGGGGTGATGAGCGAACGGGAATATGAGGCGTTCGAGGTTGGCCGGCGGTACGCCAATACCGCTTATGAAACTGACCTGCAGGCAATGAGTGGCGATAACCTGACGCGGGAGCTGGTACGTGTCCAGAGCCTGGGCAACTGGCTACAGCTGGGAATTAAAAACGAGTTGCGGAAAGCGAACGTGATTGCGGGGCAGCAGCTGGCCATGGCGGCCAAAGCGCAATATGCGCCGCAGCTGCAGCAGTTGTCTAATCAGATGAGCGCAGGAGTAACCGCGAATGCAAACTGAGAATGGTAAGCAGAAGTCTGCCACCTCTTCGTGGCGGCGTGTAGGAAAAGTGGGGGTGGCATTGGTTAACCCCCTCTCTGATCTTGGGGTGATTTACCGCAGTGGCGTCCGGCCGATATTGAATAATCTGGCGAGAGCACGGGCGATGATTCGTGCTCGTCAGCAGGTTAAACGTGAACCATTGACCTGGGCGCAAGCGGTGGCGGCGACGGGAGTTCCGATTGAGCAGCTTCGCACCAACTTTGTCCGTATCCGGGCATTTTGGTGGTTCCTGATGCTGGTTTGCGGCGGGCTTGCTTTGATTTTGTCGCTGATGCTTTTGGCGAGCTTCACCACTTTGCCCGGCGCCACCTTGCTGAGAGCGACGATCGCGGCATTGATCCTGGTGCTGTTAGGGGCGGCGGGCTACGTCAAGGCGCTGATCGCAACGTATCGTCTGTGGCAACTCACTACCCAGCGTGTCAGCGTAGAGGAAAAGGGCACGTTCGAGGATTTTCGGTCGGAAAACCGCTGTTGCCGGCAAACGGTGTCATTGGGATGTTGGCGCTGATAACGGGAGTGCATCGCCGTTATCTCCTTTGACGCCTCATTTCCTTCCCTGCCTTCTACCCAGCGATCCGCCGGGGCCATAACATACGGACAACACGATGAAATTTCTCAAAAGGCTGTGGTCAGCAGGCTTGCTGCTGCTCTTTTCCTGGCCGGCGTTCGCCGATGGCGTGAATTATCAGACCATCGCTGATGCTGCACAGAAAACCAATGACTTATCGCGCCAGGCGTTGGTCATGATCTTTGGGGATGTGGTTCTACATCCCTTTAACCCCGGGCAACAAACGTTGATTGGCTCTCTGTTTGCCATTATCAACGGTGTACTTTGTGCCATAGCCCTGTTTTGGTTTTTGACTGTGACGATGAAAACCGTCGTCAAAGCTGGCCATGAGGGGCGTGTTTTTAATGGCGCCCGTTCGATGTTGTACCCGATCATGACTTTTGCGGGATTTATCACTTTGGTGCCTACCGGCTCAGGGTGGTCGATTTCGCAGTTGGTGATGCTGTGGGCGGCGTCGGTAATGGGCGTCGGGAGCGCCAATCTGCTAACCGATAAAGCGGCGGATATGATGGCCAGCGGATACTCCATGGTCACGCAGCCGACTGCGCCGGCGACGCGTTCAGCTGCCCGGGCCATTTTTGAAATGAACCTGTGCAAATATGCTATTAACCGCGAACTGCAGGCCCTTTATGCGTCAGGGGAAGCGAATACGCCGATGATGAGCACGAAAGGGGGCAATGGTGAGTACGTGACCGGTAATGGCAGCGCCATTTGTGGGTCGGCGAAGACGCCTAACTCTGCCCGTAGCGGCGTCTGGAACGTGTTATTTGACAGCAAGGTCGATACCGAAAATGTGGTGGCGTCACAAAAGCAGGCGCTGGACAGGATGCAGGCATCGCTGGATCGGGCTGCAATGGACTTCGTCGATACCTATTTGAGTAAGCGTGATCAGGATAGTGGCAGTTTTCAGGATGTGGAAACCGATATCCAGAATGCGGCCGCTGACTATGAGGATACGGTCAACAAAGCGCTGAACCAAATTAACTATAAGGATTCGCTGCAGAGTCAGCTGGTCAATCAGATCAAGAGTTATGGCTGGGTTGCTCTGGGGGCTTGGTATCACACCTTCGCGACAGCCAACAGTAAAACCAACGATGTGGCCAACGCCACGCCAATCACCAGTGGCATGAGTGGTGTGGGCGAGCACGGTACGGGGGACTTGTACAATCAGGTGCTTACGGCCTATCGTGCGCAGGTGCAGAACAGTACCTATACACCGCCCCTGGGAACACAAACGGAGAGTGAGATTAGTGCAGCCGGTGCAGCTCAAGATCCGAACTCAGTATTCGTTGGAATTTTAAAAAGCCCAATCCAAAAACTCACAACCCTTATAGCTACAAAAAACTTGGGTACTGACGCCGATTTCAACGGTCAAGTAAACCCATTAATTAAAATGCAGGAGATCGGTGATTATACCTTAGGCACTACTGAAACCCTGATGGCTGCTTATGCCGGTACTTGGGCGATTGCATCAGCGGCCAGTAACTCACCTGTAGGGTGGGCAAGTAAAATTTTTGCGGTTGATGCCGGCGCTGTGGTTAAGGATGTTATGGGTGCGATGGCGCCAATGTTCTATTTCTTTATGTTTGCGCTTTTGGCTATTGGATTCTCATTAGCCGTATTCTTACCGGCAGTACCTTTTATTTTCTGGATGACGGGCTTCTTTAACTGGATTGTCAGCGTGCTGATTGGGTGCGGGGCCGGGCCAATGTGGTCAGCGACGCATCTGGGGGCAGAGGAGGACAAGGGAAGCCGGAGTGCCTATGGCTATATCTTCCTGATCGACATGATGTTACGGCCTTCTCTTATGGTGCTGGGGTTCTTTTTCGCTTCAGTGTCAGCAATAGCCGGTGGCACGGTGCTAAATCTGTTGTTTGCTTCAGCACTGGCTAATGCTAATGCGGACTCGATTATGGGATTGGTTAAAATGGTTGGTTGGTTGATGATATATGCACGCATCTCAACCTTTGGAGTGACACGGCTATTCAGTTTAGAGGCATCTCTACCGGATTATGTGATCTCATTCCTTGGTGGTCGTGAAGGGAATAATGTTATGGGCGGATTGGTCGATAATATGAAAAATATGTTCGGGGCGGCCGGGACTGGATCTCAACGAATTCCTGGTGTCCGTAATATGCCGAATAGGACCGGAAAAGGTAATGGGGCTGATGGAATTCAGTAGAAAACACCCTGACAAATGTACAGTTGTTGGGTATAATGTCATCAACGGCTGTTGGAGGATAAAACTATGGTGCAGCGACTGAAAACTACACGCGAAGGATGGGCTTGGGTTTTTAAAATCCTTTATATGGTATTAGCTTTACCCTGCCTTCTATTTTTAGCTTTGGCGTCACTGCTGACGTTAAGCGATGTTCTAAAAAGCGGTGATCTTTACCAGCTATTTTTCTACGGTTTGATCTGGGCCGCGATACTCATCCCTGTCGCTATTTTCACTAAGCAGGTCATAAGTAAACGTCGTATTCTAAAAGTCATCACGAACGATGTTAAAGACCCTGAGTATTTTATGCCTGAGCAGGGCTATGAGATGTACCATGAAGGGGATGGTAAATATCTGGGCATTGATATCAAACGTGGCACCATCCTTTACGTGCACCGCATTCGCAAAGGTGAAGTCGACGTTGTTGGGCTGGATATGAAAGACTGGACCAATCGGGAAGTGGAAGGAAAGATGTTCCGTCTTTACACCAAACTCCCGGAATTACCCCGTATTGAAATTTCCACGCCGTGGGCCCAACGCTGGTTTGATACGCTGGGTTCTATGGAGTTCAAGCAATATCAGCCAGCGATGCCGTTCTCTGAGTATGTTGATATTCACCGTGAGCAGCTGGAGCGTGAAAACCATATCGAGATCCCCCGCCTGGCCTGACACCTAACTTTCTCCTCTGGCTACCTTACCAGGTGGCAAACACCCTCAACACCGGCTTATAGCCGGTGTTCTTTTTTGCGAGTCATTCCTTATGTATAACCGCCCGTCGCAAAGTGCATGGGATGGCGATCAAGGGCAAATGTTCCTGGCCTTCTGTGCTGCCGTTCTGTTGTGCTGGCTCTTTTTTGATTCGTTTGTCTACGGGAGTTGCTGGGTACTGTATTGGCTCTGGACAGCGGTGGATGTTCCCCGTATCCATTATTGGGTCGGTGAAAAAATCAACCTGCTTGCCGATACGGCCAATCATGCCGTCGACGTCACCTTTGATGAGTGGTTGACAGTGATGAATGCCACTTCAGGTATCTTCTTGTTGTTTCTGGCACCGATCGTCGTGGCCAGTGGTATCGCGCTGGCGCAGCACCCTGTACTGGCATTTCGCAGCAAACGTCCCATCAATATTCATACGTTACCGCAGTTGGCCAGCAGCTTTGCCCCTTCCGTGACGCCCGTGCTGGCTATGGCCTCCGGTCCGGATGGTTTGATGAATGATCCCGCCCCGGCTAACGTTTGGGCGCTAAGGCCAGAAGACTTCACCGCGCAACTTCAACTTGTTCACCGCAAGACGCTCGATAGGGCTGCCGCCGCGGCGGTGTTCACCGCGCAGTTGGGTAAACCTATGTGTGATGTGACAAATTGGCACCCTTACGAGCGCGCTTTGCTGGCAGTGTTTGGTCTGCAGGTTTTCCTGAACGATCGTGCGTCTGCGTCACAACTACTGGATGATCTCAATCGTTCCTGTGTAGTGAGACGATTTTTACGGCGCAAGCGGGTTTCACCAGTGCCGTTGTTCCCGTTGGCCAATGCAGCGTTTCAACGTGTGATTCAGGCCCCCGGTGTCAACGAGTGGCTGGAGGGGCACGGATATGTGCGCAGTGCACTCGTTGGGTTGTATGCCCGTGACCTGCGATTGCCCCCGGCGCGTTTTCGCTGGCTTAAGGGGATTGACCGTACATTGTGGTATGGGCTTCACTCAGCAGACACCGCAAAGGTGTTTGTTGAAGGTGCCGGTATTGCCGCTCAGGCTCGCGCCGAGGTTCGTGCCTGTAAGCTGCGATTGCCTCGTCCGGGAATTATGGTGGAACAAGCCGTTGAAGGGCTACAGGCCGATCTGGAAAGTCTGGGCCTGGTCTACCCGTATATACCGGCAGTGGTTCGTCGGCGTCAGGCGACAGAACAGTCAGTGATGTCAGCTGTTTATGCTATTACCGACCCGCCGGACAGCGAGGCGGCAGCGGCTCCCTAGCGTCACCCCTCTTGATTTACCCGAACACCCCCACCGAATTAACTCCGTTAGCACGTCAGGCCAATCAGGCTCTGGTGTCGACCCTTATTTGAATTAAAAGGATATTCCATGCGTGCAAAATCTGACTATGCGCCTTTCTCTGTATACATCCGCGGTAATCTGTTAGTCGTCCAACGTCCAGTCGACCTGGGCAAGCCGGCTGAGGGGCGGGGTGTCCGTACTTTATGTACAGTTGACCTGCGACGCCAGCCGACTTTTTTCCTGTCTGACGCCGGGGTGATGTGCTGCGACAAGTTGGGGAATGTCTTCACAGTTGAGTCCAGCGCTAATGGTGGTAACGATCAGCTGCTTGCGGCGTTGTCTGAGGCACAGTTAAAGCAGGCAGAAAATTGGCGTACCCGATGGGGCGGTCGGTTGGTCATTAGCGCTGGACTGCTGATTGTCGGGCTGATGCTGGGTGTTTCTCTCGTGCACTCCAGCAAGGAGGGGCCGTTGGAACTGGAACCTGGCCCCGAGGTTAGCCTGGCTCCCGCGCAACAGGTTGTGCCGCTGACGCTTCCGCCTCATGCGACTAAAGCTGAACGCCTTGAAGTGCCTGTTCCTGTCCAGCAAACGCGGGCTCCCGCGCCAGAAGATGGCTGGGCGCTGCCAGCGTCCGTCCGGTCAACCCTGCCGCAGAAGCTGCAAAGTGCTGCCGACCGCCAATTGTTCACCGTGAACTATTCCTCTGGCCACGATCGCACTTTGTATGTGTTTGCTGATCCCAATTGCCCGAATTGCCGACATCTGGAGCCGGCTTTAGTGGCGGCGGCTCAAATGGCTAACGTGGTTGTCTTCCCGGTGGCTGTGATTGGGCGAGAGAAATCCATTGCTGCCATTACCCCTGTGTTGTGCTTGCCGCCGGCGCAGCGGCCGGCTGCCTGGCAGGCTCTATTTACTGTTGGTACCGATGGACTTCAGCTGGGTAAAGCGGCTGCGGTCGATAAGAAAGCCGACAGCGCCTGTGATGTGGCCGAAAAAGCGCTTGGCGTCAACGAGGTGGCTTATCAGGCCTATCGCATTCCGGGCACCCCCTGGGTGATTGCTGATGATGGCCGCTATGTCCCTCAGGCTGTTCTGCGTGATCCGGCTCAACTGAGCCAGTTCCTGAGCGAAAAGGAGACACCGGATGCAGCAACCCACTGACTACGGCATAGCGCGCAATCGAATTAATCGCCGCGTTTATCACTCAGCCCTGGGAGACTGGATGTTGTCCCCAGGAGGGCTGGCGCTGGGGATGGCGGGCGCCGTTATCGTCGGTGTGGTATGGCCGGTCACCTTGTGGTTAACACTGCCTGTCTTGATGTTCTGGGCGCCGTCGATGTTGATGGAACCCTGGCAGATGCCGATGCGCATGCCAAGCGATATGGATCGGCTCGACCCTTCTACGCAGCGTCAGGTGCCGGGCAAGATGTGGGGCTTTTTGCCCGTGACGGCCATGCGTATTGTCATGGGCAAAGCGGCCGGCATCCTCTATCTGGGATACCTCCGTGGCCGGGATGCGGGGCGTGAGTTGTGGTTGTCAATGGACGACATGACGCGGCACATCCTGATGTTTGGTACCACCGGTGCCGGTAAGACGGAAACGTTGCTGGGTTATGTGCTCAACCAACTCGGTCTGGGCAAGGGGCTGATTTATTCCGACGCAAAGGCACAGAACGACGTGGCGTTGGCCATTGCGTCCATGGCCCGGCGTTTTGGCCGAGAAGACGATCTGCGGATGATGAACTTTATCACCGGCGGCCGTTCCCGTGCTCAGGAACTGCTGGAAGATGTCAAAAACCGTCCTCAAACCAATACGGTCAATGCCTTCGGCATAGCCGAAGAAACCTACATCATCAACCTGATGGACTCGATGTTACCACCGGCCGGCAACGACGGCGGCTGGCAGGAAAAGGCGCGGGCGATGATACAGGCGTTGGTGTTTGCCCTGGTGTACAAATGCCGGCGAGAAGGGACGGTGATGTCGCAGCGTACCATTCAGGCCCACCTTCCTTTGCGCAGTATTGCACGGCTCTATATCCAGTCCGTGGAGGAGCAGTGGCACGATGAGGCGCGATTACCACTGGAGAACTATCTCGGCACGCTGGCGGGGTTTGATCTGGCCACGGTGGACTCACCGTCAGAATGGGCGCCGGAGGCGCTGAACCAGCATGGTTACCTCATTCAGCAGTTCACCCGCATGTTGGCGCTGTTCAACGACACCTACGGTCATGTGTTTGCGCGCGATGCAGGTGATATCGACCTGAGAGACGTTGTTCACAACGATCGCATCCTCGTCATTCTCATCCCTGCACTGGAAATTTCTGCGACCGAGGCGGCAGCGCTTGGGCGACTGTATGTGTCCCAGCTGGCAATGATCCTGAGCCAGGACCTTGGAGAAAAGCTGGAGGGGCGTCCGGAAGACATCATGGTTGTACGTAAGTACAAGGATAAGTTTCCGTTTCTGTGGATAGCCGATGAGGTGGGGGCCTGTTACACCGAGAAATTGGGTGAATTGGCTACTCAGGTTCGATCGTTGGGGTATTGCCTGCTGCTGGCCGGGCAAGAAGCACAGCGACTTAAATCAGCCGCCGGTGACCGCGTGTGGACGCTGATTGCCAATATGGGCACGCGTATTACCGGCAAAATCATGGACCCGAAAGACACCCTGGAAATCCTGCAGCTGATGGCCGGCACTGAATATCTACCGGAAATGAGTCAGATGGTGCGTCAGAACGGTGTTCTCGGCAGCCGATGGGATGAAGACGACAGGCTGCAACTGCGTGAGCAAAAGAAAGTCAGCGTGGAAGAAGTACAGCAGCTGCAGGAGGGCGAGAATATCACCCTGTTTCGGGGGGAGGTTATCCGTGGCTCGTCACTTTATATCGCGGATGCCGACAAGTTTACCAAAGAAGCGATACAGATTAACCGTTTCATTGAGGTCTCTCCGCCATCTCTTGATGCGTTGCTGGCGCAGGCGCCGGCAACTATTCGCCGCAGCTACCCACGTGCCGATCGGATACAGCAGATCGTTCGCCGGCTGGACGCGCCATCTGCACGTTCAGACCTGGAGAACCTGCAGCTGACCGACCCCGCGCTGGCCGCCCTCAATGAACTGGAAGACGAATGGCTACATATCTGGTCCCGACGCCCGACGGCGGCGGTTAGCACCAGCCTGTTATGGGAAACAGCGCTGGCGCATCTGCCGGCGCGCGGATGTGGTTACCAGGTGCAGGCGAGGACGCCGATCGCATTGGGCGTCGGACAACCTCGTCTGATGGCCTATCAAATGCAACATATTCCGGTTGAGAAACCGGCCGACAACACTTCAAAAGAGAATGCAAAATGGCAACGAAAATCACAGTAAACGGCAAGACGATGGTCGTCGATGGTAATCATATCCGTGTCAGTGGTAACCAGGTGATTGCAGATGGCCAAACGGTGTCGCTGGGTGATGGAAAGGTCGTGGCGGTCGCCATCACGATTGTGGGTGATGTGCAGGTTCTTGATTCCGAAGAGGCTGATGTGACGGTACAGGGGAATGTCGGCACCGTTCGCAGCACTAACGGCAATGTCAGGGCGGGTAATGTAACCGGCAACATCGAGACGCGAAATGGCAACGTCACCTGTGGCCATGTCCAGGGCGATGTCAGCTCGAGGAACGGGAATGTGTTATACGGGGGCGCAAAATAATGCGGACTTCACTGAAAGCCTGGTGTCTGGCCGCGACGTTAGCGGTCGTTCCGTGCGCTATGGCGGCCCCCTCGGTGCAGGTCGGGTTCTCACCGGAAGGGAGCGCTCTGCAGCTGGTATTGAATACGCTTAATGAGGCACGGAGCAGTATCCGCCTAATGGGGTATTCGTTTACCTCACCCGAAGTGGTGAAAGCCCTGACGACGGCCAAGCATCGGGGCGTCGATGTGAAAGTGGTGCTCGATGCGAAGGGAAATCAGAACAAGGCCAGCCAGGCGGCGATGAACGTGCTGGTCAATGCCGGTATCCCGGTTCGTACTGTCGATACCTTCAAGATAATGCACGACAAACTGATCATCACTGACCAGGTGAATGTCGAGACCGGGTCATTTAACTTTAGCCGTGCAGCGGCGCGGTCCAACTCAGAAAATGCGCTGGTGCTACGTGATATGCCTGGCGTGGCACAAACCTACCTGACGCACTGGCAATCGCGCTGGGATATCGGAAAGGAGTGGCATTCGTCGTATTAAAAATACTTTTCATTCCTTCCCGCAACACTATGACAGCCTGATCCTCTGGGCTCAGGTTGTCCGCTTTTCCTGCATTTTTATCTGTCATCCCGCGCCAACGGGACTGAAAAATGCTTTTTATGCTGCTAAGTTACGGATTCTGTAGTACGCTTTGCCAAACGATCCTTTTCAGATCCTTGGGGAGGCAGAAATGTCACAGGCCGTAAACGCAGTTACTTCCTCATCGAAAACGAAGCGTATTTACCGTAAAGGTAATCCAATGTCTCCGTCAGAAAGACAGCAGGCCTTGGTTGCCCGTAAGAAAGAAACTCATAAAGAAATTCGTGTGTACGTTCAGAGTGCTTTAAAAAACAATCTTCAGCGGTTGTGTGAAGCTGAAGGCGTAACACAGACGGAAATGATTGAAACACTGATCAAAATTGCAACCCAGCGGTTAGAAAAAAGCGTCACGGAATAACTTTCTTGAGTGTTCTTAGATCCAGTGATAGATTACTGATCGATTAAGAATTTTTGGTTGGCCACGCCGAAAGGTGGCAAGGAATGGGTTCTGAAGCTATTTGAACGGAATCCTGAAAGCAAAAACCCCGATAATCTCCTTAACTTTGGCGAGTGGAGAGATTACCGGGGCCTACTTAAAACTGTATAGAAGCTGTTGCTCTATACGGGGAGTATAGTTTTATGCCTGAAAAAGGTCAACTCCTACGGCGCAACATAAGCGAAGGGCTATTTGACTAGCCAAAATTTCGCAACTGCCGCACCTTACATCGAATCTCGTAGCTCTCGCCGTGGCGAGGCTAATGCCTTACGTAAAGGGCTTCCCAAGGTTCATCGTCGCTATCAGCCTGGTCTAAGTTGTGCCGTGCCGCGTGGTATGGCCTCTAAAGTTGTTGCGCGTGTCAGCAGCCATAACTGGCATCGTAATCCTGATCTCATCGAGTTACGGCGTAACGGTTATATCCCTTATACCAAGCGTAATGATCGCCATTACGTTCCCAAGCCTATGCGTGTGCATGCGCGCTCAGAAGCGTGTGAAGCGCTGACCGCTCTTAGCCAAGTCATGGCTGCGAACTGCGACTATAATCCAGACAGCGATTACCCATTCGAGATCATGGCGCCAATGGAGCAGCTTGCTCGATATATGGGTGTATTACATGTGTATGATAGTGGCCGCAAAGCCTACGACATCGCGCTAAATGCGTTGTCAGTCATGGAACAGCTCCAGTATGCGATCGTGTTGCATGGTAAAGATACCGACTCCGGCCAGAACAAGCCGCTGCGCATCTGGCTCAGCGAGCGCTTTTTCACATCTCGCGGGATCGCCGTCGACGAAATTCGCCAGTGGCTCGGGCAGTTCCGTACCTGGGCTATTAAGAAAGGCCTGACAGAAACACTCCGCACCAAATATGAGCGGCATCTGCTGCGTATCGAGCACATCGGTATTGATCTAAAAAGCCGCCATTCGCTGCGCAACCGTCTCAAACAAATTAAGCGCTGGGTCGTGAGCCCTGATCTTGCCCGCGAGAAAGAACACGCAGTTGTTCAGTTGGAAAACGCTCTTGAAAATATTGAGAATGGAGATCGCCTGGACAATGTCCTGGACGTCCTTCAGGACCGGATCACTGAGTCGGCCAAGGGCCGAAATAAGTCTGGCCGGCCTTTATATCAGGCTTACGTAAACTGGGCGGGTAAAACGGTACCTCACAAGGTTCTCCAACTGGAAGTACAGCTCAAGCGCGATAAGCCCGGGTTGCTAACCAGTGATCCGGAAGCCTACTACCAGTTACTGCTTGAGCGAGCCGGCGTCATCTAAATCTCTTCGACTTTCCACCTTATGACGCCCCGTGCCCGGTTTTTCCTGGCGCGGCCTTTGGGCTGCCTGCCGTTCAGAAACCTCGTGTTAATTTCCACTTGTGGGGATTTTTTTCCGGTGCCGGCGATGGATACCATAGCTCTGCCATCAAAGAATTGTCATTTTGGTTGGCCAACAACCAGTCGTTATGGAATTAATTTCGAAAACAAAAGTTAACTTCGAAAGCTAGGATATAGATATACTTAATTTCGAACGTTAATCCATAACAAAATAGCCTTTTAAAAAAGGGGGTACATTCGCGCTCAGAGCGCTCGAATGTACCTCCCTTGCTTTACAGCTCGGGCAAAACACCTTCTCAAAAACATCAGCAGATACCCATCAATAAAAACAGCCGGCAAGCCGGCTATGTAGCACCTGGCTACGCCAGGCAAAAAAACCAACCTAACTCAGCTTCACCATCCATAGCTCTTTCCACCATCCCAAAGCCACGCCGCCCGGGCCAAAGGCCCGGAACAGAGTGGCTTTAAGATGAATGCTGTAACTAACCATTCAATCGCTGGCAGAAATATCGCTGGAGTATCGATTAACACGCTCGTAAGCGGCCCTTACGGCCCGCTAACGCGGAGATACGCCACAGCTGCGGCTACGCCTTGCCGTGTCCACTCCGACCGCGCACAAATAGCTACCCAACGCTGTAAGTAAAATTGGCTTATCAGGGCGAGGGGCTGGATAGGTGAAATCTATCAAAGCAGGGCGGCTATGCCGCGCTACCGGCGACCCTAACCTTAGGGTGTTCTCTTACAGGACTGTTGTCGCCTGCATGCGCTGACGCGCATTCAGGGGTCAGTTTGGATATAGAGAATTATTGTACGTTAAGCTTATTTTTTAGTCAGTTCTGAGCATGGTTGGTGCACTTATCGGGCTTCTGGGGATAAATAGAAAAGAAATCCTTTTCATCCGAAAAGATATTTAAAGACCAAGAATGGTAAAGATCATCGTCTTTACTGGGTGTTTCTCTCTATCATCTCATTACACATTTGAATACATTTATCACAGATATTCACTCCTGGCCCTGCAATAAGGATTTTGACCTTTTGCGTTGTTTTTTGACAAAAATGACACATTCGCTCTGGTGATAATGCCAGTTCGGGAGAAAGTAAACGATTATCGTAGCTACTCTTTACTGCATTAGCACAACTCACCAATTCTTCTGGCGTGATCCCCTCGTTAAGCATGAGTATCTGTAGCTGTCGAGCAATGTCTTTAAGTTTGAGTTGGCTTGCCGCCTCGGGGGACCTATCTTTCTTGGGTAACTCACTCATTTTTTCATCCTTTGCATTCAATGGATCTTGTACATTTCACCGTAAATCGTACAGCGATGAAAATTGGCCAATCTCGTTCGAGTTGCAATAGAACAAGATAGATACCAGTGAAAGCCCGTAGAGTTTCTACGGGCGACGTGAGTTACCTCATCATCAACAGCGGGATAGGTGTTTTCGCCAGCATCGCCGTTGTGTTACTGCCGATAAAGAACTGACGGAGGCGGGAATGGCCGTACGCCCCCATAATCATCAGGTGGATATCATTCTCCGACACATAACGACACAATGACTCTGCGATATGGCTCCCAGAAATCAGATGAACTTGACTGTTAATACCGGCATTTTCTAACGTAATCTGAGCAGCCTCAAGGGCGGTGGGATCATCGCCATTCATCACCAGGTGGCAATCAATCCCCTGTAGTAATGGGCTGATGGCAAGCCGCTCCAGAACATTTTTACCTTCAGCACTGCCGTCATAGGCAAACATGATTCTGGTCGGTGGCAAAAAATCTCCCGTGCTTACCAGGATCGGGCACTTCTGGAGCCGGATAACGCTCTCCAACTGACTCCCCACATGTCCACGGGTTTCAGATTGCTCACCTTTACGGCCCAGGACCATCATTTTGGCATCCCGGATCTCACCCAGTATTTCGGCGAGAGCACCGTGTTTCTGGACGGCATTGACCTCATTGACACCCATGTTTCTCGCCATTTCCCCTGCAACACGAAGAAGCTGTTTTCCCTGCTCTTTCATCAGGCGGGCTCTTTCACCTTCAATCTGAACCAGTTCCTCCAGTAGCGCCTCTCGACTGTCAAATCCGATGCTCCCACTCAGGTCTTGGGAGGCTGAAACATCCGCTTTCTCAAGTACATGCAATAGTGTGAGTGGCGCATTGAGTTTGCTAGCAACCCATGCGCCATATTGGCAAACGGCAGTGGCCGACGACGAACCATCGATACAACCAATAATTGTGTTTTTCATAAGTGCTCCTTCATGGATTAATGGCCACTCATTATTTTTTCAACTTCTTCTGGTTTATCATGCACACCAAACCGATCAACAAGGGTAGTGGTAGCTTCATTCATTCCCTTGATTTCAACGTCAGTCCCCTCGCGACGGAATTTAATCACCACTTTATCCAGTGCGCTCACGGAGGTGATATCCCAGAAGTGGGCGTGGCTAACGTCAATAACAACCTCGTCGATCGCTTCTTTAAAATCAAATACCTGGGTAAACCGCTCTGATGTCGCAAAGAAAACCTGTCCGCGCACGGTATAAACACGTCGGCCTTCATCTAGCGCGGTGTCAACAAGCATAAAGCGGGCAATTTTATTGGCAAAGTTCATGGCCGCAATCAGGACGCCGACCAGAACTCCGTAGGCCAGGTTATGGGTGGCGACTACGACCACGACCGTAGCGATCATCACTACGCTGGTTGACAGAGGATGTATCCGCAGATTGGCGATTGAGCGCCATGAAAACGTCCCGATAGACACCATAATCATCACGGCCACCAGGGCTGCCATCGGGATACGTGAAACCCAGTCATTGAGGAAGACCACCATGCAAAGCAGCACGACCCCGGCAGTTAATGTTGAAAGTCGCCCCCTACCACCGGATTTGATATTGATGATTGACTGGCCGATCATCGCACAACCTGCCATCCCCCCGATGAATGCGGTACAGATATTGGCGATCCCTTGAGCCTTGCACTCGCGGTTCTTGTCGCTGGCCGTATCGGTTAAATCATCAACAATGGTTGCCGTCATCATGGATTCCAGTAGCCCGACCACCGCCAGCCCGGCAGAGTAAGGCAGTATAATCATGAGCGTGTTGAGATTGAGTGGTACATCCGGTATCAGGAACATCGGCAGGCTATCAGGTAGTTCGCCCATATCACCCACGGTACGGATTTCAAGCCCCAGGCCGATTGAGATCGCAGTCAACACCACAATGCACACCAGAGGGGATGGGATGGTTTTATTGAGCAGAGGAAACAGATAAATGATCGCCAACCCGGCGGCAGTCATGGCATAAACATGCCAGGTTACATCCGTCAGCTCAGGTAATTGAGCCATAAAAATAAGGATGGCCAGTGCATTGACGAAACCGGTAACGACGGAACGAGAGACAAAGCGCATCAGGTTACCCAGTTTGAGATAACCCGCAACCAGTTGAAGGATACCCGTCAGCACTGTGGCTGCAAGCAGGTATTCAAGCCCGTGCTCTTTCACCAAAGTCACCATCAGTAACGCCATGGCTCCGGTAGCGGAGGAAATCATTCCCGGTCTGCCGCCGACAAAGGCGATGATGACGGCAATCGAGAACGCGGCATAGAGCCCCACTTTGGGATCGACACCGGCAATAATGGAGAATGCGATAGCTTCAGGGATCAAAGCGAGAGCAACGACAATACCGGCCAGCACATCCCCACGGATGTTACCGAGCCAGTCCTTACGTGTTGAGGACAACAGCATTTTTACTATCCTGATAGTTATTTCCCCGATAGCGGGGCTGTTTTAGTCAAATTGCAGATACAAAAAGCATCCCAGGGCTGGGATTGAGTGTGAAGGCGTTGAAGCGGTAGCGCTTCAGCCTGTCAGAGGGGTGGGGACTTAAGGTGGAGTAAGACGCATGATTACGTGATAGTGATCCGTTTATTATGTCGTAGGCAGTCTAACGGCATAGGTATTCCCAGGCAAGCATCGCAGTGTATTTGACGCAATCCGTCCCAGCTCTGATTCGAACTGTGGGGCTGGGAAAATTATCCTTTGCCGTCTTCGGATGCTTTATGATAAAGCGCCTGTATTCTGCAGACTTGGGAAGAACTGTAACCCGTTGCCTCGGCAGTCTCCCGAATGCTCAATTTCTTGACCTGTCGGTAGTACAGTACTTTTTGGTGACGCTCACGATCAGCTTGTTTGCCACGATATTTCCCCAGGGAGTGAGCTCGCTCAATCCCCTGCTTTTGTCGCTGGCGACGGCTCAACCAATCCTTATGCGACATAGCGGCCATCAGGTCTATCAGCATATTGTTGATAGCAGTAATAACGGCGCGGGTTATAGGATCGGTCTGAGACGGTTCTTTATCCGATAAAGCCTGCCACGAAGTGGGGACATCAAGACTGACAATCCGCAATTCGTGCTGTTCGATCTGCTTTTTCAGCGTCATCCAGTCGTTGTTGCTCAGTCGGGTTAGGCGGTCTATCTGCTCGACCAGTAAAATATCATTGTGGTGACTGTCCATCAGTAAGCGTCCCAGTTCCGGACGGTCAAGTTTTGTGCCACTGATGTTCTCCCGGTAGTGGCTGGCAATTTTATGTCCTCGCTCCTGAACGAACTGCTCCAGCATCTCTTTTGCCCGATCAGCAAACTGATCTTCCGTCGATGCCCTTAAATAAGCTCTTATGAACATTTTTTCACCATGCTATCGCATTTAGATTATTGCATTAAATCTATCGCATATAGGTTATGTCATTCATTGTGATCCGTCACGTTTTGATTATGGCGTCAGGGTGTACCCTTATGCGATAACCATTTTTGTTAAAAATACCGTATCGAATAATTTATGAGGGAAACTATATGGCAAGGAGGCAGATTCTTTCACTGTCGGAAAGAGAATCATTACTGGCATTGCCCGACGATGAGTTAACGCTGACCCGAATGGCCTATTTCAGTGAACATGATCTTGCGCTTATCAGTGCTCACCGTAAACCCGCCAGCCGTTTTGGTTTTGCCGTCCTTCTTTGCTATCTAAAAAATGTCGGCTTTGTCCCGGATAAAAAAATTCCACCCTCTGATACGCTGCTGAAGCATATCGCCAGCAGGCTAAAACTCACCGGGGATCTCTGGCCTGCTTATCTTTCCGGCAGGGATACGACCCGGCGTGAGCATTTAACCGAACTGTACCGCTATATTGGCGTAAAGGCGTTCACAGGCAAAATACAGCAGGACTGCATTACACACCTGCTGCCGATGGCGACACGCACCGATAAAGGCATTCTCCTGGCCGAAGAGTTATTGGTCTGGCTTCGGCAGAACAACGTGATAATCCCCGCGATTGATGTCGTGGAGCGCACCTGTGCGGAGGCCATGGCAGGTGGCGATAAAATCGTGTTTCAGACCCTGAATGCCCCGTTAACT
This sequence comes from Serratia marcescens, assembly GCF_006715005.1. Classification (GTDB taxonomy): domain Bacteria; phylum Pseudomonadota; class Gammaproteobacteria; order Enterobacterales; family Enterobacteriaceae; genus Serratia; species Serratia montpellierensis. The sequence continues at coordinate 59,190 of NZ_VFMJ01000002.1, read as the reverse complement.
CCGGCGCACAGGGATGCCCTGGATCGTTTACTTGAGTCATCAGATAATCAGCCTTCCAGGCTGACATGGCTTCTGCAACCACCGGGTAAAATCAATGGTAAGAACGTGCTGCAACATCTTGATCGGCTCAGTAGCATTGAATTGCTGGCATTACCTGAAGGTATAGATCGTACCATTCACCAGAACCGGTTGCTGAAATTGGCGCGGGAAGGCCGAAAGATGAGTAGCCGGGATTTGACCCGATTTTCAGCAGCCCGGCGTCATGCGATCCTGGTGTGCGTGCTGGAAGAAGCCAGAGCCACACTGACAGACGAAGTGATTGAGCTGCATGAGCGAATGCTGAACAGCCTTTTCAGTAAAGCCAAAAGAACACAGGCTGAGCGCCTTCAGCAGACCGGAAAGCTGATCCAGTCAAAACTGAGGCAGTACATCGATGTCGGTCAGGCACTGTCTGATGCCCGCGATTCCGGTGGCGATCCATGGCTCGCAATAGAAAACATACTCCCATGGCCTGAATTTGTCGCCAGTCTGGAAGAAACACGCCATCTCGCCAGAAAAAATAATTTTGACCCGCTGCATATTATTACTGAGAAATACAGCACATTACGGAAATATGCCCCGCGCATGTTGTCCGCTTTACAGTTAGTCGCCACCCCGGCTGCGCAACCTCTGGCTGATGCGCTGGTTGTGATCAAGGATATGTACCGGAAGCAGTCACGTAAAGTTCCGGCGACAGCGCCGCTTGAGTTTGTCCCAGAAAGCTGGCGCAAGGTGGTGATTACACCTGCGGGTATTGACCGGCAGTATTATGAATTTTGTGCGCTCAGCGAGCTTAAGGGGGCGTTGCGCTCCGGGGACATCTGGGTTAAAGGTTCACGCCGCTACAAAAATTTTGATGATTACCTCATTCCCGAAAAGGACTTTGACAAACTCACACCGGCGCTGCCACTGCCCGTATCTGCTGATTATCATGAGTACATTACCAGCCGTATGACCCTGCTTCAGTCCAGGCTTGAAGAGGTCAATGCCATGGCTGCCCTTGGTGAGCTGCCTGATGTAGAAATATCTGACAGGGGCGTAAAAGTCTCTCCGCTGGATAACAGCGTTCCGGTGCAGGTTTCACCGCTGGCAGAGCTGGTTTACAGCATGCTACCGCGCCCTAAAATCACGGAAATTCTCGACGAGGTAAACAGCTGGACGACGTTTACCCGACATTTTTCGCATATAAAAAATGACATTACCCGTCCCGATACCCGCCTGCTTCTCACCACCATTCTTGCGGATGGCATCAATCTTGGCCTGACCAAAATGGCAGAAGCCTGCCCCGGGAGCACCAAATCATCACTCGAAGATATTCAGGCATGGTACATCCGTGACGAAACCTATTCAGCCGCCCTTGCAGAACTGGTGAACGCGCAGGGGAAAAGGTCGCTGGCGGCATTCTGGGGAGACGGGACAACCTCATCATCAGATGGACAGAATTTCAGAACAGGCAACTCAGGCCGCTACGCAGGGCAAGTTAATCCGAAATACGGGCAGGAGCCAGGACGTCAGTTTTATACCCATATTTCGGATCAATACAGTCCGTTTTACACCTGCATAATCAGTCGGGTCAGGGATTCAACCCATGTGCTCGATGGTTTGCTGTACCACGAAAGCGACCTGGAAATCAGGGAGCATTACACCGATACCGCGGGTTTCACCGATCATGTCTTTGCCCTGATGCATCTGCTGGGATTTGCGTTCTGTCCACGAATTCGGGATATCTACGACAAGAAGCTATTTATCAAAGGGAAAGCGGATCAATTCCAGGCGCTTCAGTCGCTGATATCAACAACCAGCCTGAACCTGAAAGAAATTGAAATTCACTGGCGGGAAGTACTGCGTCTGGCGACCTCGATAAAGCAGGGCACCGTGACGGCGTCACTGATGCTGAAAAAGCTTGCCAGCTATCCCAAACAAAACGGACTGGCCAAAGCACTTAGAGAAATTGGCCGCATTGAGCGAACCCTGTTTATGCTCGACTGGTTCCGCGATCCGGCACTGCGTCGCCGGGTACAGGCGGGGCTGAATAAAGGTGAAGCCCGTAACGCGCTAGCGCGGGCGGTATTTATGCACCGGTTGGGAGAAATCAGAGACCGAAAGCCGGAAAATCAGAGCTACCGCGCCAGCGGACTGACGCTGCTGACGGCTGCGATCTCGCTGTGGAATACGGTGTATATGGAAAGAGCTGTCGATGCCCTGAAGCGTAAAGGGCTGAAGATCAACGAACAACTGCTGTCGCATTTGTCGCCGTTAGGATGGGAACACATCAATCTGACAGGCGATTATATCTGGAAAAGCAACCGGATACCGGCTTCTGGTAAGTTTCGTCGGCTGAGACCAGCCAAAGTCGAAAGGTCAAAAAATAGCCTTAACGTACAATAATTTTCGATATCCAAACTGACCCCATTCACTTCAGGCGCACAACTGGGACATCCTGCAACCGTGTGGTCCAGGCCGGCGACAGTCGCTGTCGTTTCATCTTCCAGCCGTCGGCACGATCGGGAATACCCTGCCCGGCAAACCACACCGGCGCCCGGCCGTCCTGATTGAGGCTGTCGAGCAGCTGCATCAGCCGATCGCTGTTTTTGCGCGGTGGCGCATCATCAAACAGGCCGAACTGCGCCACGCGTTCGCTGGTGAAATCGCCCAGCATCACGCCGCAGCGGTGATAGCGGTGGCCGGCGATGAAGATCCGTTCGAGCGCCCGCCGTGCGGCCTGAATGATGTCACGGCTGTCCTGGGTGGGCGTTGCCAGTCGGGTGGTGGCCTGGTTGCCATAATAGGTCTCGCCGGCGGCGAACGGACTGGTGGCCACGAACACCGAGATGTGCCGGCAGAACTGCCGTTCGCCGCGCAGCTTTTGTGCCGCGCGCTCGGCATGGGCGCAGACCGCCTGACTGACGCTGTCCAGCTCGGTGGGCTTGTCGCCGAACGAGCGGGAGCAGACGATTTGCTCCTTCGGCGCCGCAAATTCCTCCAGGCCCAGGCAGGTGATGCCGTTCAGCTCGCGCACCGTGCGCTCGAGCACCACCGAGAACTGTCGACGCGCCGCGGCTGCCGGCATGTCGGCCAGCTGCAGCGCAGTGCTGATCCCCATCGTTGTCAGCCGGCGGGCAATACGCCGGCCAACGCCCCACACTTCCTCTACCGGCACGTGCGCCATCAGGCGTCGCTGGCGCGCCGGCGCACTCAGGTCGACCACGCCGCCGGTCTTGTGCCAGGTCTTGGCGGCGTAGTTGGCCAGTTTGGCCAGCGTCTTGGTTGGCGCTATCCCGACGCCGACCGTCAGGTGGGTTCGGCGCCGCACTTCTTCCCGCAGCCGCCGACCGAGTGATTCCAGCTGCGCGGCCGGGATACCGGTCAGATCGCAGAAAGCCTCATCGATTGAATACACTTCCAGTCGCGGTGTCAGCTGGCCAAGGATGGCCATCACCCTATGCGACATGTCGGCGTAGTAGGCATAATTCGACGAAAACGCCACCACGCCCTGCCGCTCGGCGTCCCTGGCGATTTTGAACCAGGGCTCCCCCATCTTGATGCCGCAGGCTTTCGCCTCGCGGCTGCGCGCGACGACACAGCCGTCGTTGTTTGACAGCACCACCACAGGACGGCCGCGCAGGTCGGGGCGAAAGACGGTTTCGCAGGAGGCGTAGAAGCTGTTGACGTCAACCAGGGCAAACATGGCGGGGGTCTCCGGGCTTTGCGGAATGGGCAGATGGCGATAACCGGGGTCGGGTTACAGCGTGTGAATGGCGTGGCGCACCACGCCGAAGATCACGGTCTCGATGTCGTCACCGAGCGGAATGGGCGCAAAGGCCGGATTGGCCGGCAACAGCATCGGCCGGGGCAGCAGCTGCAGGCGCTTGCAGGTGAACTCGCCGTCGACGGTGGCGATGACGATGTCGCCGTGCTGCGCCCGGTAGAAACACTCCACGACCAGCAGGTCGCCATCGAGGATACCGGCGTCCTGCATGGACAGCCCCTCGGCGCGCACCAGGTAGGTGCTCTCCGGGTGACGGATGCAGATGTCGTCCAGCGACAGGCGCTGCTCGAGATAGTCCTGCGCCGGCGACGGAAACCCGCAGGGCACGCCGGCGTCATAGAGGCGTACCGGCATCACACGGCCTCCGGCGCGCTCTGCCAGGCATCGTCATCCGGGGGCGTGTCCGCGTCGGCTGAAGCAGCGGCCGGCTGCGCCGCCTGCAGGTAGTGCGTGCGCAGCTGCGCGGTCAATGTGGCCACCACGTCGGGACGGTCGCGCAGCCAGCCGGCGGCCTTCTCGCGCCCCTGCCCGATTTTCTCCCCCTGATACTCGTACCAGGCGCCGGTCTTGAGGATATATTTGGCGTCGACGGCCAGATCCAGCACTTCGCCCTCGCGGAAGATGCCGGCGCCGAACAGCAGCCGGAACTGCGCCTGGCGGAACGGCGGCGAGACCTTGTTCTTGACCACCTTCACCTTGGTATCCCGCCCGATGATGGTCTCCCCTTCCTTGACGTTGCCGGCGCCGCGCACGTCGAGACGCACCGAGGCGTAGAACTTGAGGGCGTTGCCGCCGGCGGTGGTTTCAGGGTTGCCGAACATCACGCCGATCTTCATGCGCAGCTGGTTGATGAAAATCACCACCGTGCGGGTGGTGTTGATGCTGCCCTTCAGCTTGCGCATCGCCTGGCTCATCATGCGAGCCTGCAGCCCCATCTGGGCGTCCCCGATCTCGCCTTCCAGTTCGTTTTTCGGCACCAGGGCGGCGACGGAATCGACCACCACCACGCCGACGGCGCCGGAACGCACCAGGGCGTCACAGATTTCCAGCGCCTGCTCACCGGTGTCGGGCTGGGAGATAAGGAGTTCACCGATATCGACGCCCAGTTGCTGCGCGTAACGCGGATCGAGCGCGTGCTCGGCATCGATAAAGGCGCACTGCAGCCCGGCGCGCTGGGCACAGGCAATGACCGACAGGGCGACGGTGGTCTTGCCGGACGACTCGGGGCCGTAGATTTCGGTGATGCGGCCGACCGGCAGGCCGCCACCGAGTGCGATGTCGAGGCCGAGCGAGCCGGTCGGGATACGTTCGACGGCCATGCCATGGTTGTCGCCCAGGCGCATGATGGCGCCCTTGCCGAACGCCTTCTCGATGGCGGTGATGGCACTTTGCAGGGCTTTGGCGCGACTTTCCTGCGTGCCGGCCGTGTCCTGCGATGTGCGAGTGCGTGATGCGTTGCTCATTTTATGTTCTCCTCTGGTCGGAAACCGAATGCGTTATTATAATTATACTGTATGCATAACCAGTATAATATAAATCTGAGGGGGAATGACAAGCGATAGGGCGCGACTTTCAGCTATTAGAGGAACAACTCGCTCATTTTGAAGTGGATTTTTTTCTGTCTCAGGGGGTTGAGGGCCAATGGAACGAAAACGTACGTTAAGGATATAATTCATTGTTTAAGTTGAAATTTAATGCTCTCTAATCTCCTTTCAGAATATCCCCCGCGAGTATGACAGGTTGCAGAAACTGGAGTGGGAACGGACGCACAGCCGGGATTAACCCACCTTTGTCACTGTGACAGCCGTCGCAGCCGGCTGCTTTTTTGTGTCATGTTTGGCACAAACGAGAATGATTATCATTTGATTGACGGTTTTGAGAGGAGGGTTTAGCATCAAACACTATATATATACACAGTGTTTGTGTGCAAAATGACAGATATCAAAAAGGAGATTTTATGGAGCATAAATGGGAAGTTAAATACGATCCGTATAATTATAATAACGGGGTACCACCTGAACCCGGATTATATTGGCAAAACGGATCTTGGAATTGGGAAAATGGAGAGGAAACCTTGACGGTTACTTCTATTCCGATCCCCGGACTGGATGAAAAAGTCAAAGAATGCCTGGCCAATAATATTTGTTTTATCTGCGGAAAGAAAAATTGCCCGTATATAAAAAACGACAAGCATTATCGTGAATTGCTGGATGCGTGTCGACGAGGCGATGGGGCGACCGCAAAAAGAATATACATGCAGCGGCTTGCGCCATTTCTCCATGTATTCAGCGGGCAACGTAACGAAGGATTGCAACGGGAACTGAACGCGCAGGCAAGAGCGAAAGCAGAAGCGGAAGCCCGCAAGGCCGAGGAAGCCCGCAAGGCCGAGGAAGCCCGCAAGGCCGAGGAAGCCCGCAAGGCCGAGGAAGCCCGTAAGGCCGAGGAAGCCCGTAAGGCCGAGGAAGCCCGCAAGGCCGAGGAAGCCCGTAAGGCCGAGGAAGCCCGTAAGGCCGAGGAAGCCCGTAAGGCCGAGGAAGCCCGTAAGGCCGAGGAAGCCCGTAAGGCCGAGGAAGCCCGTAAGGCTTTGTTCGACAAAGCCGGGGTGAAACCCGCTCCCGTGTATACCCCGGCGATGGTAGCAGAAGCGAATAAGGCGCTCAAAGCGCCGGGCGCGATGGTGCTGAATCAGACGCCGGGGACGGCGCAGATGGCGTTGGCCGGAGCCGGGGTGTGGACGGCAGCCGGTGATGTGGCAGGCAGTATTACCAACTGGTTCAGTAATGCGCTGTCCAAACTGTCCGTTCCGGCGGTCAGTCCGGGGCTTCTTAAGGCCTCGATGGCGACTCTTTGGTTCCATTCAAAACCTGCAGGTCAGGGCAGTGATCAAGTTCCAGGGCGCGACGTTCCTGCGCTGTTTGCGTTTCCGGCGCGTGCGCTGGCGGATGCGAAGGCGATAGAGGCCGGGATGAAAACCGTGAATATGCCGGCGCGCGGGAGTCTGATGAAGAGCAATGGGCAGTTGGCGTTGCAACTGCTGAAAACCGGTAACGGCGGTATTCCGGCTGCGGTGCAGGTGCTGACGGGGGTGCGTGATCCGAAAACAGGTCTGGACCGTATTACCGTACCGGCAATTGCCGGTGCAGGCGTGCCTGCGCGGACCATCCTGATTAACCCGGCTCAGCCGCCCTCAGCGCCGTCAAATACCGGTACACCACCGCCTCCGGTCCCGGTGACTCCCGTTCATACCGGCACGGAAGTGAAACCGGTGGACACCATCACGGTGACCACTACGCCGGTTGCAGACCACAATGGACTACAGGATTTTATTTACTGGCGACCGGATGCGGCGGGAACGGGCGTGGAACCGGTGTATGTAGTGCTGAGTGATCCTCTTGACTCGGGGCGATTTACGCGTAAGCAACTGGACAGAAAGTATAAACATGCTGGTGATTTTGGGGTTAGTGACACAAAGAAAAATCGTGAAACGTTGACTAAGTTCAGGGATGCTATTGAAGCGCATTTAGCAGACAAAGAAACCGTAGAGAAAGGGACATACCGAAGAGAGAAAGGGTCTAAAGTGTATTTCAATCCTAAAACTATGCGAGTTGTTGTTCTTAAACCTAATGGTGATTTTCTGTCAGGATGGAAAATCAACCCTGATGCAGAGAACGGTAAAATTTATTTGGAGACCGGTGACTTATGAACAAAATGTCGATAATTGAACTGGCTAAAAATTTCTTGGCCTCAAAAGTTACAGCTATTCAATTTTCTGAGCAAATATGCGTTGAAAGGCGGAAGCTATACGGTGTTAAGGATCAAGATAAAAATGTTCTAAATTGTGGTGAAGAGTTATTCATGGTAGCTGAACGCTTTGAACCTGAAGCTGATAGGGCGGACTATGAACTGGATGAATCTGGCTTAAGAAAGGAAGTAAAAGCTACATTGGAAAAGTTTAAACTTCTTTAACGTCCAGGATTTTCAAGTAATATTTATAGATAACGCCATCCTACAGGATGGCGTTTTTTATGCATGTAATTCGATGGGGGGGCACGGGGTCTGACGCCCAGTGGAACGAAAACTCACGTTGATATATTTTCTGCCGTTGACGCCGCTTTTAACGGCCTCAAACCCCTCTCTCAACTGTTGCGATTTAGCACGATTTCAGAGGGTCTGATCGTTATCTGCCAGCCAGCTCCGGGAGACACAAGATGTTGTGTCTAAATCAGCTGAATGAGGTACTAAATGTTGTGTTTCCAGGCGTGATCGTCACTTGCTACTGGCGCCATTGTTTGCCAAACTGCATTGCTATAATATGACAATATGACATGTTTTAGGGAGCGTTGATGACGGGATTTGAGCTGAAACTATGGCGAACGGGACTGGGATGGACACAGGAACGGGCGTCAAAGGAGTTTGGGATTTCGATGCGTACCTACATCCGCTATGAGCATGCTGATCCGCCGAGGGCGATTGAGTTGGCCATCCAGGCCCTGTCTCTGGCCGCGATGTTGCCGGATATCGACGCACTGCCGGCAGATACGTTACGGCAGCGTGTCAGAACGCTGGCGGTTGACATCCAATCCGGCTAATACAACCAGCGTCCTGCTTTGGCCGACTCGACCAGCATTCTGATGGTGAGCGGTTTTAGGGGCTGTTCGGGCACCTTTGAACCGAAAAACTCTGGGGCAAAATAATGGGTGAATTCCATGCCGGCCGGATCGACCTGCCATATGGACAGGTAGGTGTTGATCGCATCGTCACCGTCATCCCAACCAATCTTGAGATCTTCCCGCAAGCGTGTGTCCAGGGTGACCGGCACTTTCGGGCCCCAGAAGACATACTTCCGCGGGCTGAAATTTTCATAGTAATAATCAATGATCTCTTGCTCTATTTGCGCGGGCGTCTTCATCATCAAAAATAGGTCCACTGAATTCTGTCTGCCGGACGGGCGATGAGGTTGAAACGGTCTTTTACATCGCGGCCGATCGCGTAAATGGTCCAGGCCGACAGGGCATACCCCAGCCAGGGAACATTGCGGCCGATAAATTTGCCCCAGTTATTCACGTAGCTGATGTGCAGGCGCTGTGGGGTTTCGCCCACCAGTGTCGGTAAACGGATACCTTTCGGCAAAGGCTTGTCCAGGTATTTCCGTGACAGTCGCGAGGCGATTGACGTGCCTGGTGTGGCGGTCCCCGGCTTTTGGCGCGTGGGAAGCCAGGGTTGTCCTGATGCGATCAGGACGGCATCGGCAACGCTGATCCCCAGATGCTCACGGAGCGCATCGACGCTGATAAGCCACCACAGCTGCTGGGGCGTCAACTGGGTATATCCCTTGTAGAAATACGTACCGTTTAATTCTTCAACCGTATCCATAGGTTATCCTTTACCGTAGGGGATGTCAGGTTGGCGCGTTGCTGTGCTCGCCTGGCTCCAGTGTTACCGTCTGATATGTCGGCTTGCTGTCTGCAAGGCGGGCCTGCAGTCCATACTCTGCCATGACCTGAATGAACGTATCGGCATCGCCGACAATGCGAAAAGAGACCGGCTGCAGGTGATGGCCATCCTGAGAGAAGGCGGCATTGAGCGCCGTTTTTTCGACGTAAAATCCGTTGTGCTGGGACGGCGTGGGTGTGGTTTCCGACCGCCACTCGCGGGCATCCATCACATAGTTGTCCCAGCCCCGATCTTTCAGGGTTTCAGTCGCGTAAGTGAGCCGGAATAAATCGGACTGCGCGGCGAGATTGCCGCTGCAGGAGCGCCACAGGTATTCCAGATGCTGGCGCAGTTTGCCGGCCGGGCCGTGTTTGCGGCCGCGTTCGAGCAGCCAGGTGAGATCCACGGCAACACTTTTAGGGAACCGCTTCTGTTTTTGGGCGGTGGCCAGCCAGCGGATCAGAAACAGATTTTCGGCGTAGGGTGTGCCAACGATGCCGTCCTGGCGGGCCAGCCCCAATGCTGCCAGGGCGCAGAACGCCAGGTGGCTGAGTGCGGCGGTGGTGTTATCCGTAGAAACGGATTTGGTCTTATCTAACAACGTCTACCCTGCCGGTTGTCACGATGGATTAATGGCGAATTTGCGCGAGGTCGGCGGCAGTCAGACCGGTCATTTTCATTACTGAATCGCGGTCGATGCCATTCGCCAGCATAGTACGGGCAACGGCAAGTTTGCCCTCGAGAACCCCTTCCTGGCGTCCTTCCTGGCGTCCTTCCAAACGGCCTTTTTCCAGCCCGCGCTCCAGGCCTTTTTGTTCCAGTTTTTGTGCAATGGTCATAAGAACCTCCTCGTGCTGTGGTGCCCGGCGTGCCAGCTCGCGGATAAAGGTTTCCGGAGAGGCCGTATCGCCAACCTGCAGCATGTAATTCATCAATGATACCAGCTGCTCTTTAGTAGTGTATCCGGCCAACAGTAAGGTGACCAGTTGTTCCAGTAATTCGGCCAGGTCGCGTTGTCGGACATGCTTTTGCAATAGTTCCAAGATGGCCATACGACGGTGCTGCATGATTTCATCATCTGGAATAACGGTAACGTCGACCAACGGAAAATCACCAGTGTAAAGTTGTTGGGCCAACTCGGGATCACCAAACTCATCCAGCCAGCACATTGAATACGGGTAAGGTGTGACCTGACCATGGTAGAACAACAACGGGACGACCAGAGGCAATTGCTCATTACCGGCGTCAAGGTGGCGTTGCATGGCGGCGATAGCGTAGCGTATCAATCGGAAGGCCATGTGTTTGTCTGGTGAACTCTGGTGTTCAATCAAACAATAAACGTATCCGTCTCCTTTCCCTGTCTTGAGCGAATACAGGACGTCGGAATAATAGGCGCGAAGGTCTTCTTCGACAAAGTTGCCTGATTCTAGCCGCAACGTGCTTAGATCACAGGTTTTCAGCAGTGCCGGTGGCAGGTGCTGCTGCAGAAAGTCGCGGGCAGTTTCCGGGTGAGTCAGAAACTGCTTGAACAAGGCGTCGTGAGGCGTGGGTGTCGTTTTCATGATGACATCGTAGCACGTAGAGTTTTCTGTTCAATCTCCTAGCTCTAGAGATTTAGGGGCGGTTTTCGTTTACTAAATGCCTTTTTTTAGTCCAAAAAACGGGGGCTATTAGGGTAAACAAGCTGCCTGCAGAAAAAGCGCCTATGGCTAGAAAAATACTTTCAGCTAGGCCACCACTTGAATAATCGAAAGCAGTCATTGCTATCATAAAAATAACTGTAAATAGCGCCGGATAAACATATTTGTTGCGGATTGGGAAATCGATCATGCCGGTACGGATGTAATTATTTTCAAGCCTTATCCTGATTTTTTCAACATCAATAACATGCTCGTAAAAAATTTCTGTTTCCTTAGAGGTTTCGGAGTGAGCCAATATATCCTTTAAAGGAGGTAACTCAGTTGGCCACTGGTGCTTGATTGTTACGCCATAAGCACGAAGTAAAGGCCATGCAAAGGAGAAGTGACTGATTTTCTGGATGTATCGACCATCCAGTATGGACCAAAAATCCTTTCCGCCGGCAATGTTTACGATATAAATCGCCATTCTTTCGGCTTTTGGATAATGATGTGTGTATACCCTGGCAGGGATATCATCGATATTGTGGTGTCGACAAAAGTTGACGCGATTCTTTCCCTCATGAGGTAGGAATAGACCGAGTTCAGGTATGCAGGTATAACTGGTACTGCTTATTCCATATTCCGAAAAAATATGTGATTTTATTTTTTCTTCATCTTTTTTTGATAGATAACGGTCTGGCCACCACCGCCAACTACAACCAAGGGTTTGAGCAACCGGGATCAATAATGTTTCTGGTGTTTGTGTTTCGGAATCCCGAGGCATGAAAGGCATGATACTGTTAAAGAAACACATTCCAAAATAAGGGCCATACTCTCCCCCTCTCATTGGGCCATGGAGGTCATCAGGTATGTTTTCTGGGCAATCCCTGGCTTTCATGTCGATATCGAACTTCAAAGCAGCGAACTCGCGTGCAGCCTTGATTTGTAGGGCTGACAGGTGAGATAGGTCGATACTGTTCATATTTTTCTCATCCAAAATCCTTTAATCACTAATTTTCTTCTATTACTATCCTGTCATTATCCGTGCGCTTCCATGCCACGGTACGCTAGCTAGTGAAAATGACCACCGCTTAATTTGCTTACTCGGGGACGTAATTTTTTTATCATCGCATCAATACCTTCTCCGTTGGGGAAGTATTGAATTGCACGTACGGACCGGAGATCAAAAGGAATGTCATCCATATGCTGCGTAATAAGGATCACCTGTTTACCTAGCGCATGTGCGATACCGGCCTCATAAAACACGTTGGGATTCTTTCCCGAAAGGTCACAAATTACCACTGAAGATTTACAAATGAGCGAAACCACATCCTGCATAATGTGTTGATGGTCCCATATATCATCGGCGCGGTTACATACCATGCCCATATCCGCGGCCATCGTCTGTATGGCCTGATACACAGGAGTGAAGTTTCCAGCAAATGGCATCATGACGGACAATTGTTGTTGTTCAACATGATGAATATGGTCAATATTAAAAACGTCTGGTTTAGGGATGGCTCCTATACTATTTCTGAATAAAACTTCGAATAAATCCCCATTATTTACAGACCAATGGGTATGGATTAATTGGAAATCAGTCAGTCCGAGCTCGCGTGCGAAGTTTTTTATTGACTGGGTTGATATAGGTGGGATCGCTGGGTCGAGACGGTATGTTATTATCGCGTCACGGCCTGCTTTTTTAACGTTCGTAATATTACCCACTCTAGCAAAAGGAGCTCCCCTTCCTTCCAGTTCTGTCATAATTAGAGCCGGATATTGTGTGATTTCCGCCATAGAAAACTCCCCATTGGGGCGAAACCGTTCAACCAGTTGTGGATCTGTATGCGCGTTGGTGATGGAACGCCCTAAATCGAGCGATCCTGAGTTGTCCTGCCAACCGTGCTCATCATTCCACCCTGCATAACTGACTAATAAGTGAAACATTACCCTGCCCTGTATTTATCCATGATGGGATGATTATACTGCTGATGTTGTCATTTGGTAAAAAGCTTGTTTTATTGGGAATTACACTTTCATTACAAACTGACGGTGACGTCGTCACCGGGAAATTGGGCATTACCGGTAGACTCCCCAGCCGCCCTGCCCGGCCATCTCCCGGCCGATTTTCCCTTGTGTCACAGCGGATTAGGGACGGCGTTCGCTTAACGCCGGTCGCGGCGGCGCCAACCGGCGTCAAGGGTGATTGTGTTTTTTACGCACATTGCGTTTTTTCCCCAATTTTTATGCGATGCTGTCCTGACCGATCACCGATTTATTCGGCTTCACTGCGCCGGGCCTGACGCGGCACAATAGTGGTCGGAAGTGATGGCCGGTCAGGTTTGGTTGCGATAAGGGGCTTTGCAGGCCGAAAATTGAGCAAGTAGCGGAGAATGAAAAATTGAGTATCATCCCCCTCGAGATGGGACAGATTTCACGTAGCGCGATCAGTCTGCCTGGCGGCTTCGCGCGCGCCGTTCGGCTGCGCGAAATGGCCCTGGCCGCCTCACTGGATGTGCCCCGCTACCTGCTGGCGCCGGAAATTGCGGTGCTGCTCGACTACCTGCCCGATCTGCGCCAGCGCATGCTGATCGAAACCCTGTGGAACACCGGTGCCCGCATCAATGAAGCCCTGGCGCTGACGCCGGGGGATGTGTTCTTCAATGGCGACCTGCCGTTTGTCCGGCTGCGCACGCTGAAGCAACGCGCGCCCCGGCCGCGGCGCCGGCCGACCAAGGAAGAGCAGCAGCGGCGGGAGGCGCCGTTCCGGGCGGTGCCGCTGCCGGATGCGGGATATGTTCGCCGGCTGCAGGGCTATTTTGCGACATTCAAGTTGCTGACACGCCGGGCGACGCCGATGTGGGATGTGGCCAGCCAGGAGACGCCGCGTAACTGGCTGCGGGCGGCGGTTCGCCGGGCCGCCCAGGATGGCGTGACTTTTTCGGTGCGCCCCATCACCCCGCACACGTTCCGCCACAGCTATGCGATGCATCTTCTGATGAACGATGTGCACGTCAAACAGGTCCAGGCGCTGATGGGCCACAAGCGCCTGGAAAATACCGAAATCTATACTCGGATCTTCGCCCTGGATGTCACGCCGGATCTGGCCTTCTCTCTGCCCGTTGATGAGGCGCGGGGGCTGCTGGCGCTCCCTTCTCTAAGATAACCCTCTGGTTTTACGACAAATCGCAAATACGATTTTACGGAAAAGCGTATTTGATGATTTCAGTATTGACCTTGCCCGTGCTTATGCATACACTGCAATTGAATCGTAATTGTTAGTTTGCAGAAATACGGTTTTACTGAAAATCGTAACCACCCATACCAGGAGTGCCTGATGATTATCTCTGTACTGAACCAGAAAGGGGGAGTTGGCAAAACCACTCTCAGCGTCAATATTGCTGCCCGTCTGGCGGCGGATGGCGCGCGCGTATTGCTGCTTGATGCCGATCCTCAGGGCAGCGCCCTGGATTGGGCGGCAGCACGGGAAGATGCGTCCGCTTTCCCTGTGCTAGGGTTGCCGCGCGCCACGCTGCACAAGGATATCGGCAAGTTCACCCAGGATTATGACCACATTATCATCGATGGCCCGCCCCGCGTCACGGATCTGGCCCGTTCCGCCATTATGGCGGCAGACCTAGTGGTGATCCCTGTTCAACCCAGTCCGTATGACGTGTGGGCGGCACAGGAAGTGGTCACGCTGATCCAGGAAGCCAAGATTTATAAAGAAAACCTTAAATCTGTATTTGCGGTTAATCGTAAAATCGTAAATACTGCGATTGGCCGTGATGTCGGCGAGGCGCTGTCGACGTATGAAACACCGGTGTTGCAAGCCACGGTGTCGCAGCGGGTGATCTTCGCTGAAGCGGCGGCGGTCGGTAAAGCCGTGTTCGAGCTAGAGCCGGATTCGGCGGCGTCAAAAGAGATCGGCGCCCTGGTTAACGAGATTTTGGAGCAATAAGTATGAGTGGGAAAAAAGTGACTTTCGGTGCCAAGCCAACCAAACCTGCACCCAGTGCGGATGCCTGGGTGGAAAGCCGCGCTGTCGAAGAAGCGCCACCGCAGCCGGTCGAGAAAATGAAGCGACTCACGATAGATATCCCGGAGAGCCTGCATAAGGCCATCAAGTCTGCCTGTGCCCTGAGGGGCACCAAGATCGCCGATGAGGTGCGCGAGCTGTTATATGATAAATACGGAAAAGAGTAATTCTGTATTTAATGTTTTACGATTATGCGATTTTAAGATTAAACGCTTTTGCGTTTAGGATGAGACGGTAGGGCAGGCAGGTTACGACTCATCATTGCTGTCGAGCCGTAGCTCCCTGCGTACCGTTTGAAACGCTATCATTACGATTATCTGTATTTAATGAAAATAACATTTCATTAAATACAGAAATCAGTAACAGTTACGCCACTCGTGGGCGTTCCTCGCGCAGATCAATGTGCAGTCCCATCATGGCCATAGTCAGCCTCACCTGGACGGCGCTGGTGACGGCAACCAGGTTGGATAATTCGAGTTTTTGGCGCGCCTCCTGCAGCACTTTACGCACGGTCTCTGGCGATACGTCGCGCAGGTCTGCAATGGTCGTGATGGCCAATCCCATGGAGTACAGGATACAGGTCATTGCTTGTGTCGGCGTCAACTCGGGGAATAATTCGAAGTAACGCGCAAATTGTGCAGTCTCAACAGCAGCCATTTTAGCCTTCCATCTAGTGGTCCACGGCCTGTCAGTGGTCTGACAGTTCCTTGATGGTCAGTACCCGCTCGAACCTATGCTTGGTCGATGCGGGTCCTGAATGACTTCCCTGGTGTTGAGTGTGCCCACGCAAAGCTGGGCACTAACTATCATTATTATCTGGCCCCGAGTTGTATGGTCTGCGCCGTCGGGTGCCTGTTGTTTAAGGGGTAAGTTTGGCCAACCCTCTGATTGCGTCTTCCAGGTACTGACGAGGGCAGCCCAGATTGATGCGGATAAATCCCTTCCCCTGGGAGCCAAAGCTGCAGCCCATCGAGGGCGCGATCTTCGATGTGTGGATCAATGACTGTTGTAAGGCATCGTCATCCAACCCCAGGGCGCGACAATCCAGCCAGGCAAGGTAAGTGCCTTCCGCCCGTGTCATTTTGCACCAGGGCGCGGCATAGCTTAACGCCTGTTCAAACCAGCGCCGGTTCTCAGCCAGATAGCGCTGCAAATCGTCAAGCCAGGCCTCGCCGTGCTGATAAGCCGCAGTGGCTGCCGTCATCGACAGCGCATTAAAGACATCCAGGCCATGGGCGTTGAGGCGTTCGATGAACGCCCCTCGCATCCGGGCATTGGGGATCAGGAAATTCGAGATCCGCAGTGACGACAATCCAAATGTTTTGCTGGCAGCGGTAGCAGCAATCACTTGTTCCTGGCAGTCCTTATCCAGGTGCAGGACCGATGTGAACGTCTGCCCGGGCAGCAGCAGGTCTGCCCAAATTTCGTCAGAGATTACGGTCACGCCATGGGCGCGGCAGAGCGTCATCAACTGCGTCAGTTCGTCATGTGTCCAGCAGCGTCCGGTAGGGTTGTGCGGATTGCACAACAGTAACAGCGGGGGCGTGTGTTGCCGGAAGCAGCTTTCAAGCTGGGCGAAGTCGAATTGATATCCCTGAGGGCTTTCTGTCAGCGGATTCTCGACGACGTTTCTACCGTTCATGGTAATGATCTTGGCGAATGATCCGTAGTAGGGCCCTTGTATCACAACGGCATCGCCCGGGTTACTGAGCATCTGAATAAGGAGAGCCAGGCCGGGAACGACACCTTCGACCGACGTAAACCATTCTCGCTTCAGCTGCAGGTTGTGCCGCTTTGAGAACCAATCCATGGCAGCCTGGTAATAGTGATCGTCTCGTTCGCTGTAGCCAAATATGCCGTGGTCAACCCGGCTATGCAGGGCATTTTGGACTTCAGGGGGGCACTTGAAGTCAAAATCAGAAACCCACATGGGTAACAGATCGCTGCCATCCAACTGGAGATAGTGCTCGATAAAGTCCCACTTCACCGAGCCGGTGTTATGGCGGTTAATTACCTGGTTAAAATTGGTCTTCACGTCAGGCATCCTTCTGCTGCAGGTCATTTTGAGGCTGTGTCCTGGCAATGCCGAAGCCGGTAAAGCCATAAATCAGTGCAAACACAACGGCGGCGTAGCATTGGACTGCCCATGGCAGTAAATCCAGCGTGCTGACCCCCAGGGTTGTCGCCATATAAATACCCGCCGCCGTCCATGGGATCAGCGGTTCGATGACGGTACCGGCATCTTCAACGGTTCGTGACAGGTTCTTATTATCCAGCCCCATGCGGCGATACGCGCCTTTGAACAGCTCAGCCGGTATAAGCAGGGCAAGTTTCCCGTCACTGGTGGCGCCGGTTACGAGGATGGTGGTTGCGACGGTGGCGGCAATCAATTGGCCTGTCGTATGTACCACCTTCAGCAGTCGATTGATGATGATGGTCAGGGCACCGGTCAGTGTTAATGCGCCGGCGAATGAGAACGCGCAGAAGACCAGCAGAATGGTGCTCATCATAGAGAACATACCGCCGCGGTTAAGCAAGCGCGGAACATCGTCAACGATCCCGGTTACGTTGAATCCCTGAGTGGAAAACATGGAGAGATTGAAGCCATCCATTAGCGCGTTTAAACCTTGCTGCAGGCTGAAACCCTGGACGGCGACGCCGATGACAATGGCCAGTGCACATGCTGCCAGCATGATGGGGATCACCGGCCGTTTGGTCACTGCCCCCCACAAGACGAGGGCAGGGGGCAGGAGCAAGAACAGGTTGAAGTGATACAGACCTTCAAGAGCGTTGACTATCGCGGTCACTTTCTCTGGCGTAGCCACGTCACCAACGACGCCGGTATGTCCGGCGATCAGATAGACGATAGCCGCCAATACGAAGCTGGGCAGCGTGGTGTACATCAGGTGTTGAATATGGCTATAGAGGTCGGTGTCCGCAACGATGGCCGCAAAGTTCGTCGAGTCGGACAGCGGGGAAATCTTGTCGCCAAAATAGGCGCCCGAGACAACCGCGCCGGCGGCAGCGGCCAGGGGAACGTCCAGTCCTGCGGCAACACCCATCAGGGCGACGCCGACGGTACCTGCAGCGCCCCAGGAGGTACCTGTACATACGGATATCACACTGGTGATGAAGAAAGCCGCGATCAGGATATATTGCGGACTGATCAGCTTTAAGCCCCAGTACACCATGTAAGGTATGGTTCCGCTGATCATCCAGGTGCCAATCAGGCCGCCCACGCAGATCAGTATCATGATCACCGGCATCGCCTTCGCGAGCTTGGAGACGATCGCATCGATAATGTCGTCCCAGCGGTAACCTTGCCACCAGGCCAGTGCGGCCGCAATGCCGGCAGAAACCAATAAAAGGGGCTCTATTCGCAGGCCAAACTGCCCATAGCCAATAATAAGCAACAACAACATGGCCACAATGGGCAGCAGCGCTAAACTCAGGCTCAGCGTTTTTTTGTCATCCATGTACAACTCCAGTCAGGGGGTAATTACTCAAGCGTAACTAATAAGTTTCGTAGGGGATGTGAGCGCGGATGGGTGTTCATGTAATCGGTTTCATGAGGTTTGTTAATGTGATGCAGATCTCAGATAAATCGCTTGTCTTGTTGGCTCAGGTCATTGTTTGCGATGGTGCTACGGAATCTCTGAGGATGATTTCAGCGGTATAGCGGTTGTTCTGTGGCGCTGTATTCATGCCTGTGTTGAGCTGAAGGGCGAGCCTGGCGGCACGCCTTGCCATTTTTTCCACGGGGTAATGCACCGTGGTCAACGAAGGATGAAGATACTTGGCCAGGGCGATGTCATCAAAACCTATAATCGATATGTCATCCGGCATTCTTATCTGTTTCTGATGGAAGGTGCGGATCATGCCGGCGGCTATCACATCGTTGAATGTGGCAACTGCAGTAAAATGTTGCTCGCTGGCCAATAACTTCTCAGCTGCACGTTCGCCGCCTTCTTCATTGAAGGGCACGCTGATGATCCAGGTGCCGGGGACATGGATGCCGGCGCCGGCCATGGCCATACGGTACCCCTCGAGACGATGTTTTTTATCGTCGATCGGCAGATCGGCTGTGATGCAGGCGATCTTTCTGTGGCCATTGTTGATCAGTATCGTGGTTGCGGCTTGCGCGGCGCTGACATTATCCAGCCATATGCAACGATTGGCGATAGCGGGTAAATAGCGATTGACCACAACCAGGGCCGGCGTGTGGGCCGCGTATCTCAATATGTCCGCTTCATTCATTCGGGTGACGTGCGCAACGATAGCCTCACATCCCTGGTTTATCAGGAAGTCGAGGCCGCTTTTTTCCAGCTCGGCCTGATGCCCCCCGCTGCAGACCATCAACCTGACGCCTTCTTTTCGCGTGACATCTTCGACGCCCCGCGCCAGGCGCGAGAAAAACGGATCATCGAGGTTACCGGTGAGTAACCCCAACATATTGCCGCTTCGCTTTGCCAGCGCCAGTGCCGCTGCATTCCGGTGATAGTTAAACTCCCGCATTGCTTTCTCCACCCGTTCGCGGGTTACGGGTTCAACAAAGGCGGTGTTGTTGATCACTCTGCTGACGGTGGCCGCGGATACCCCCGCGCGGCGCGCAACGTCTTTCATGGTGGCCATGTCTTATCCTGTTGGTTTTCTTCTGTTCAAACTCCCGGTTAAGTGTAGCTGCTGAGGATGTCGCTACGCTCCGTTTTCCTTACCGCCTTGCGGCGGCCGATCATTTATCCGGATCTTCCCTCCGCGGTGGTTACCGCACACCTGCAGCCCGATGACATATTGGCAGCCCCCGCTGAGAGCGTGGCGGCGGGCTGTGCCCGGCCTTCAAGCCGCTTTCGCGGCATAGCCTCGCCGGCGATACACCCGCCAACTCGGTATTCCACGGTCGGCCTGACACGCGGCGGTGCCTGCCTGCCATGACATCGGGCAGCAGGGAACGGGGGCCGTACTGGCCCCCTCCTGCACCCCTTGAATGACGAGGTATTCCTTATGTCCCGATATGTCCTGGGTGATTCCGTGCAGGTGATGGCCGGCTTTCCGTCAAACAGCATCGATTTTGTGCTGACCGATCCCCCTTACCTGGTCGGTTTTACCGACCGCAGCGGCCGCAGTATCGCCAACGACAGAAACGATGAATGGGTGCGCCCGGCGTTTCGTGAAATGTTCCGGGTGCTCAAGCCCGACAGTCTGGCGGTAAGTTTCTATGGCTGGAACCGGGTTGATACCTTTATGGCTGCCTGGAAGCAGGCCGGTTTCCGCGTTGTCGGGCACCTGGTGTTTACAAAACCTTATGCCTCAAAATCGGCCTTTGTCGGCTATCAGCATGAATGTGCGTATATCTTAGCGAAAGGGCGCCCGGCATTGCCGGCACAACCACGCTCTGACGTTCAGCCCTGGGAGTACACCGGAAATCGTTATCATCCAACAGAAAAGCCGGTCTCGGTCCTTCAGCCACTGATTGAATCGTTCTCGCAGCCCGGCGCGATAGTGCTGGACCCCTTTGCCGGTTCCGGTTCGACCTGCGTCGCCGCAGCCCAGGCCGGCCGCCGCTATATCGGTATCGAGCTTTTGGCGCAGTACCACGCTATCGGTCAGCAGCGCTTGCAGCGTCTGCGCACCCTGAACGCGGCGTAAACGAGGAGCATCAGCGATGAATTACACCGGAAATGAAGAGCTGCGCGCCGCGATAGCGGCACTGTCCAACGACATGTGTGATCTGCACCTGCGGCTGCGGGGACTGGTGAGTACGTATTACTGGAACAGTGACGTGCTGGCAGAGCGCCTTGCCGGCCATATCCTGCGGGACGCGCACGATCGTTACGTCGAAATTTACAAGACGATCAACGAGCTGGAACACCATTTCAAGGATTGAACGACAGGCTGGATACGATCGGGCAGGGGAAACCTGCCCGGGTTGCCTTGCTGTAAGCCTGCGAACGCCGGGGCGCATCGAACGC
The DNA here is from genome assembly GCF_006715005.1 of Serratia marcescens. Taxonomy (GTDB): domain Bacteria; phylum Pseudomonadota; class Gammaproteobacteria; order Enterobacterales; family Enterobacteriaceae; genus Serratia; species Serratia montpellierensis. The sequence goes on along the minus strand of NZ_VFMJ01000002.1, from coordinate 38,322 downwards.
CCCGCGTCCGTTGAACCGCCACGCGGCACTTGCCGGCGAAGCCGGCGCCGCAACGGGCGCAGGCTGGGCCTGCCCACACCTCTCTAAATTCTTTTCCTTTGACGCTCTGGTGTGGTGACGGCCTGTGCCGTCCCCAAACGCTAGTCCGGCACGGTTGTGGCACAAGGGCCGCGATGCTCGCCGTCGGCACCCGTTCGCGCCCGTTACGGGCATTCAGCCGCGCAACGGGCTTGCGCTGCGGCTTTGACTGCGCCCTTGTTCCCCGCCCTCAAGGCCGGCCTTTCGAATGGGTACGGCACCGGCCGGTGTCGCGAACCCTGAAACTCTGGAGGTAGTTCCATGCAACATGCTCATTCCATCACGCTGCAGGTATGCGAATCCGATCGTCTGTCATTCCTGCCGGATATGTTCGGCGATGATTTTCTCTCAGCCGAAATGCAGGTGTATTCGCTCGCCGATCGCTATCTGCCGCAGTACAGCGGCGGTTTCTGGCACTTCATCCGTTTACCGGAGGGCGGCGGCTATATGGCCCCCGATAGCGACCGCGTACACCTGATCAACGCCGACAACTGGTTTGACAAAACCGTCAGCGGCGACGCCGCCGGCATTGTACTGACTGCGTTGGCCATCAACCGCCGATGCTGGGTGCATCACGATCGGGGCAATGCCGGTCTGGTGCAACTGCTGATGCAGCGGGAAGAGCAACTTTGGAACTACATCGAGACGCACCCGGAGCGCGGCGACATCATTCGCGCGCTGGATTGACAGGATTTTCACCGAGGGCGGCATGGCCGCCCTGTAAAAAATAATGAGGAAAAATAATATGTTCGGCAGTGTTAAAGAAGTGGCAGCGGAATTGTTCCGTGAGTACGGCAGCGAAGAACCGATCACCGTGCTGATATGGGACACACAGTCAGTGCGGTATGCTCTGGAGAAGCACAACCCCACCCCTCAGGATGTATTGGCATTACTGGAAACCATGGGGTGTACCGACATTGACGAATATCAGCGCCGCGGTATAGGTCATGAATTTGTGGCCGAAGTCATGCGGGGGATCGTGGAAGCCCGAACCGCAACAAGCAGCGTAACGGTCAACAAACTGGAATTACAGCGGTTGTTACATTTTGCCGCCAACCGGCTTGATAGCGACCGCGCCGAGGAAATGACGGAGGATGAGCGGGAGGCCATGCACACCATCGACGGCTTGCTTAATCAGCTCTGATTTGTTGTCGTCCTGCGTATGTAGGGCGGCATAGTGGTTTACTTGTGAGCGCGAAACCCCCTTGTGCCGCTTGCAGCGGCAGGCAGGCGAGGCGCGCGGCTGCGCCGCCCGCCGACGCTGCCATTCGGAGAATGTACCGGACTTGTCTTTCTTACCTGGTACTTTCAAGAATATCGTTTTTCTTCCTCTTCTTACTCTTCCCGCTCCTGTTTCACCAGGCACTTTGCGAATGCGGTAGTGCCTGGGCGTCCGGGCGCGCTGTTGTGCTGCGCATGGCGCCGGCTTGCCGTCGCCACCCTGCGGGCTTCCATCACTGACGCCAGGGCACGCTTGCAGCGGCAAATTTGCCGCGCCGCGCAGGGAACGCACCGCGCCACAGGCGCTTTAAGGTCGCCCCTCCGGCCGCTGTCGCGCCGGCGTGTCGGGTGGGTGCCCGTTCATTCTTCCGTGGTACGTCTGCTGCAGTGAGCCTTCCCGTCGCGGCTGATAACAGCACAGCGCTTCGCTTAACGACAAGGGGTGAAATGCACTCCGCCAAAAACTTTTCCTCCCTGCGGTCAAAAAACTTTTCGTCTCCGCCCCTTGCCGACGCTCCCCGCCGCGCTGACTCAGCCTTTTCGCGACGGCGAATACTCACAGCGGCATCAATCAACCACCCGGAGGAATGCAACATGCACCCACAAAACGTCAACAGCGCGACAACGAAGCCTACAGCAGCATCTGCACAGACCAACTGTGGCCTGACCGTACCGCAGGTGTATGACCTGTTTTGCTACGTGAAAGCGGTGTGCGGTCGTTCGACCGGCACCATTGAACCGCCGGTCGTACCGGCAGGTGCGGAAGAGGTATTCGCGGACTTTGGGGATTTTGACACCATTTCGGTGTGGATCGTAAAGGGATGGCCGGTGGCCGCCAGCGATCAGATGACCATGACCCACTGGAGCCTGAGCACCGGGCGATAAAAAAGCGGCATTGCAGCCGCTTTCTCACCGCCAGTCCTGACGCCATCGGGACTGGCACAACACGTGATAACTGAGAGGAAACCACTATGTCTAACATCGAGTCTACCTTACCGGCCAAGGGCAAAACAACCCGCCCGGCCAAATCTACAACCAAGAAAAACGCGCTTGCGGAAAAAATCGAGGCGGCGCTGGCCAAGGCCGTGCGCAAAACCGCCACGCTCGGCCAGCTGGTGCTGACTGACCTGAACGTGCGCAAGAAAAAGTCCTCGCAGACGTCGATCGAGGGGCTGGCCGCTTCCATCCGTTCAGCCGGTCTGCTGATGAATCTGGTCGTGTTCGAGCTGGAAGATGGCCGGTACGGCGTCGCCGCCGGTGAGCGGCGCACTCTGGCGCTGCGCTGGTTGATGGAACAGGAGAACGACGCCGACAAGACCACCCCGGACGGCATCGTGACCGACGATTACCCGGTCGAGGTGCTGGTCGTCAGCAAGGCGATGGCGCGCGTGGTGTCGATGATGGAGAACAGCCAGCGCGAGCAGATGCACCCGGCCGATCAGGTCACGGCGTTCCGCGATTTGTCGGCGGACGGGCAGACACCGGCACAGATCGGCGATCTGCTGGGGTTCAGCACGCGTCACGTTCAACGCTGTCTGCGTCTGGCAACAATGGCGCCGGTGCTGCTCGATGCGCTCGCCGACGACCAGATCACCCTCGACCAGTTGCAGGCACTGTCGGCCACCGAAGATCATCAACGTCAGTGTGACGTGTGGGACAACGCGCACGGCTGGGCGGCTGCCCCGCAGCACCTGCGCGAGGCGGTGCTGAAAGGCGAAGTCTCGGCCAGAGACAACAACCAGCTGGCGTTCGTCGGGCGCGAGATCTACGAGGCGGCGGGCGGCACCTTCAAATTCGACCTGTTTACCGACGAGGGCTTTTTGACCGAACCGGCGATGCTGGAGCGTCTTGCCCGTGAAAAATTGCACGCGCTGGCGCAGCAGGTGGCCGAGGACGAGGGCTGGAGCTGGGCGGAAGGGCGCATTTCGGCCATTAAAACATGGGGTGAGGATGCGGAGCTGTATCGCGAGCTGGCCGAACCGCAGCCGGAATTTACCGCTGACGAACAGGCCGAGATCGCCCGGCTGAAAGCGCGGTTCCGCGAGCTGGAAGCGGCATTCGAGGCGGCGGATGGCGATACCGATACCCACGCGCTGAACGTCGAGAGCGACGCTGTCGAAGCCGATATTGCGCGGTTGACCGCACAGGCGATCATCCGTTCATGGCCGCAGGCGATGCGCAGCAGCGGCGGGGTAGTGGCGTCTCTGCGTGACGGGGAGGTGGTTTATCAGCGCGGGATCGTGCTGCGGGCGAGCGAAGCAACCCCCGGGAATGGCGCTGATGACAACGGCGAGGGCGCAGCGACCACTGAAACGGCTGCACCGAAAACCAAGGAGAAAGGGCTGTCGGCGGCGCTGATCACCAGCCTGTCGGCGGAGCGCACGCTGGCGGTGATGGGCGCGCTGGTCGAGAACCCGACCGTGGCGCTGGCGCTGCACACCCACACGCTGGCCGTGAAGGTGTTCGGTTTGCGTTACGCCGGATCGCTGCTCCAAACCAGCCTGACCCCAAAACGTGGGGAGCTGCTGACCAAAGCCCCGACGGCGGAAGGGAGCCGCGCCGATCGCCAACTGGCCGAGCTGCACGCGCAGTGGGAGGCGAAATTGCCGCCGGAGTGGAATACCGATTTCACATGGTTGCTGACGTGGGAACAGGCCGAGGTCGTGGCGCTGCTGTCGTACTGCGTCGGCCTGTCACTCGATGCCGTGCAGCTGTGGCCTGCGAAGGATGGCAAAGTCGGCGATGCCCTGACGCCGCTCGAGCACGCGCTGGACTTCACGCTGCGCGACTGGTGGCAACCGACCAAGGCCAATTACTTCGGGCGCATCAGCAAGGAGCTGATGAGCGATGCACTACTTGATGCCGGGAAGGTGGCGCAGGCGGCCTCGGTGCTCAAGATGAAAAAGGGCGACGCCGCGCAGCTGGCCGAGGATGAACTGACCGCCGGCGGCTGGGTGCCGGAGTGCCTGCTGCCGGTGGCCGATGACACCACCACTTTACAGGACGCTGACAACAGCGCCGCCGCGTAACCGACAGGGAGCTGCCGCCCTGTGGGCGGCAGAAAACAGCGATGAAAAATGCATTCAATCTGGAAACACTGACGGCGATGAGCGCCGACGAACTGGAGCAGTACCGCGATCGGGGCAGAGAGTATCGGGTGATGCTCAACTGCGCGGTGCTGGGTCAACTGGCTGTGCCGGAGGGCTGGCACGTGGTGGCGGAAGAGGGCTGCGAGTTCTGCGGGCGCGTGCCGGTGGTGTGCCGGATAAGCCCGGCTGGGGATGAGGCGACGGCGCTATATTTGTGCAGCGCGGGGGCGGAGGTGCCGAACTGGTCAATGGCGCTGCCGTTTGACGGCGGTCAGTCGCTGGCGTGGCTGTACCTGGATGAGCATTACACCCCGGCCACGGTCAACCGGGTGCTGCATACCGTGGCGGGCTTTTACCGGCTGGGGTTATGGCGGCCGGAAAAGCTGGCAGTGGCGCTGCGGATGGGAGGGCACTGCCTGTGATCCCGAATCATCTCGCTCTGGTGCCGTGGCACCCGTACCGGCAGGCCGTCTGGCAAGCCATCGCACAGGTCGAAGCCCGGCGTGAAGCAGGCAGGCGGTTACCCGTTTACCCCTATGCCACGGCGTTTTTCCGCCAGTTAACCGGGCGGCCTACCCTTTTAGCCAAGGACATCCGCATGATAGACGTGACCTACCGGCCCGGCGATCGTCGCCGCGCCACGCGCAAGGAAGACTATATTGACGCGCTCGACACGCTGATTGCCAGCCGGGGCGAGCACTGTTATTCCCCGTTGCCGGGCGACACGCGTGACACGCTGTTCCCTGAAGTGAACCGCCGCCGCCGTCAGCGATTCGAACACCGGCTGACGATGAAACACACCCGTCAGGCGCGCATCGATGCCACACTCCGGCGGCACAAGCGGCGACGTTACCAGGTGCGGCTGGCGCAGGCGGAAATCGAGCTGGCGTTCATCACGCCGGGCGAGCTTGACCGCTGGGTACGGCGTGCGCAGCAGCAGGGACTGGCCGAGGATGATTTGAGCGGGCTGGTGCTGGCGTGGACGGCGCGGTTTCCGTGCCTTGCCGAACTGGATCGTTATCTTTGGGCTGACATGCCGTTCTGGGAGGCGCGTCTTCAGGTCAGTCTGATCAGCGCGGAGTTGTCCGCTGAAGCGCGTACCGATAACGCGGCGCGGCTGCCGAATCGCCTGGTAGGCCGCTAACCCCAGACAACAGGCTGCAGTGGCTTCGCCACTGCGGCTTGTTGCTCTCTCATTCCTGTGTCAGGTATGCCTCATCCTTCAGCAGGGGAGAATACTTCTGTTGATAGAGCCGCGGTGATGGTCGGGCATGGATGTGCTGCTTCTGAACGACTTGCCTGGCGAAACGATGCGGCGCTGGGCGTCCGGGCGCGCTGTCGTGCTGCGCATGGCGCCGGCAAGCCGTCGCCCCCCTGCGGGCGTCCATCGCTGACGCGAAAGGCACGCTTGCAGCCGGCGGGGCCGGCGCCGCTTCTCACTGTTCCTCGCCCTGGCGAAGAACGCTAAGGTCGCCCCGGCTTGTCGCCGTGTCGGGTGTGTTCTTGCTCAGCTTACCGGTGGTTATCTCTCATCGGCCCTTACGCGGCCGCTTTTGTAGCACCGTCGCCCGCGTGCCCGCAAGGGTGAAATGCACGCCGCAAGCGGCGCCCTTGCGTTCCCCCGTTCGCCGTCGCTACGTCAGCTTTTCGCCGCGCAAGGTTCCGACGAGAGATAAATCAACCACCCAGGAAGGAAAGCAGCATGAACACACAAAACGTCAACGTCAAAACCGCCACGAAGGAACGCTCTGAAAGATATGGGAAAAAATCCATTGTCAACGGATCGTCTGATGATTGGGATGTAAAAGCATGCCTGTTCGTTACGCAGGAGATCGGCCGCTTTTCTGTCAAATTCTCGGCGCCCTGCATCGGGGGCACGGTGAACCTCAATTGCAGCCACATCACCAACGCCTGCAATCCGTTTGATGCAGTGGCGCGATTCGTGCACGAAACCAGTGCGAAGGGTTGCACGGTGTACGCCGTGGAACAGGTCGAGCCTGTACGCTCTGTTTGCCTGAGCACAACAGGCTATCGCTTTGTGCAAAAAGGCTTCATCTGGCTGTGTCTCGATACCGGCGTTTTCGTCGACGTGTCAGACGATGGCCGGATGCGGCGCGGGGACGATGGCCGCACGTTGCCTTACTACGGCACGTTGACCCGCATTTAACCGGTGGCAAGCCACCATAACAAGAGGAGAAGAAACGATGTGTCAGACCGAAATCACATCACAAGACCGGAAATGAAAAAGCAGGCTTTCGCCTGCTCTCTCGTGCCGGTTAGCCCTAGGAAAGTTGGCCGGCATTCATCAATCAGCATGGAGATCAACCATGAAATCGAATGTAAGCATCATGACAGTAACCGACGAGTATGTAAAGCGCCTGCAGGCAGAGTGCGAGCACGTGAAGCGCCAGCGGCGGATCGCGCGCGGCGATATAGCGGCGGCCGACGTCGATCCGGATCTGCGGTCGTTCGGGCGTCATATCGCCGGATGTGTCCGCAAGGGAAAATCGGTGCGGGTGCCGTCAATGCGCGGCAGTGAGTGGGGGCACGTTCTGCGTGCGCTGGAGTTAACGCGGGCAATGGCCTGATAACGCGAGCCGCCCCGTTTCGGGGCGGCTATTCACTGACCCGGAGGCTAATTGATGTCACAACTCTCTTTCGACGCCCTGTTTTCCGTGCCCGTCGATGCAGTGCGCCCGGCGGAAAAAAACGTCAGGGCTGATGCGGTCGAACCGTCAAAAACCGCCGACCCTGTACCGGGACGGAAACGGACAATCACCGGCGATGATCCGCGTAAGGCGTTTTTGAGTACGTTTCGTGAAACGGCGCGTTATCACCATCGCTATGAAGTATTCAGCGATTTTGTGAAGTTGACGGCCTGTGCGCTGGAAAATCTGCTTTTAAAGTCGCCGGACATCGAGGCGGAGTATCTGGCCACCATCCAGCGTTATGAAAAAGCGGACCAGCAGCGCATGGCGCAGTTGTATTCGTGGCTGATCATCGGGCTGGATCAGGGCATGGGGGACTTTCTCGGCTCGCTGTTTATGGAGCTGGAGCTGGGCAGCGGCAACATCGGCCAGTTTTTCACGCCGTTTCATCTCTCCGAGCTGATGGCGGGACTGGTGGCCGGTGATCGGCTGGCGGCGTTGGATAAAGAGCCGTATATCACGCTGTCAGAACCGACCTGCGGCGCGGGCGGAATGGTGATCGCGTTTGCAAAAGTGATGCGGGCGCGGGGGTATAACCCGCAAACGCAGCTGCGCGCCGACTGCGTGGACATCGATCCGGTGGCGGCGCGGATGTGTTACATCCAGCTGTCGCTGCTGGGTATCCCGGCGCGCGTGGTGATCGGCAACAGCCTGACACTGAAGTATCAGCGCGAGATGTATACGCCGTTTTGGTATCGCGTGACGTCCACGCGCTGGCCGATGTATCGCTAACAACCGAGGCGGGCAGGGCGATCCTGCCCGATAACGCATGGCAGAAAACGACATGCTGCCGTTACCGGGCGAATTTACCGATCGGGGCGGGAATACTGGGAGTTTGATGACGACGCCGTGTGCTACCTGGAAACGGAGGAGGGCACGCCGCCCTTTTTCCGGTGGCGGTGACTCCGGCCAGCACCGCGCGGTAAAGGACGAACAGAACGAAAGGCCGGAGCCTGCGGCACCGGCCATTCTTTCCCTTCTCGTATGCTGTCACAAAGACCTGGTGGCGGTTTTTCTATCTTTCCCTTGCCGTCTGCCGGTATTTCTGCGGTGAATCGGGTTTCCGCATGATGCCTGGGCGTGCCCTTCGGGCCCGGCTGTCGTGCTGCGCAGGGAGCCGGCACGCCGTCTCCCCCCTGACGGGCTTCCATCCGTCACGCGATGGGCACGCTTGCAGCCGGCGATGCCGGCGCCGCTTTTCACTGTTTCTCGCCCAGGCGAGGAACGCTAAGGTCGCCCCGGCTTGTCGCCGTGTCGGCCGTGTTCCTCCTCGCTGCGTTTCCGGTGCGCCATCGGACGGCCGTTCCCCGGCGGAGGGCTGTTCGTAGCACCGTCGCGTCACCCCGCAAGGGGTGAAATGCACTTCACCGAAAACTTTTTCCAGGTAAAAACTTTTCGTCTCGCCCCTTGCGTGTCTCCTTACGCCGTTGCTCCGTCGCCCTTTGCCGCCAGGGAACTCACCGAACGATGGAATAACCACCAGAGAGGAGCAAGAGCAGGATGAACACGCAAAACGTCAACACCGCCACCAAAGAATCTTCCAAACGATGGGCGGGAAAATACCCCGACGCGGAAAGCATCATGATCCGTCAACTGGCATTTATGGAGGAATTACACGGCGTGTATTTGTCCCCTGAAGAACTGGCGCAATCGCTGTATGAAATTTTTAACACGATGACGGATCGGGTGGTGTTTAACGGCGTCGATAACTCGCCGTCCGATAAACCGAAAATTGCGTATGCCGTCGCGCAACATTGGATTAAGGCGCAGCGTTTGGCCGGTGCATATTTTGGCAAGACCGGCGTCACTGCCTGGGAACATGCGCGTTATCGGCTGCACCTTCAGCTGGCTATCAATCACTCATACCGTTAATTCATCGCCGGTCTAAAAACCATTTGCCCGGCATTACTCAAAGAGAAAGGAGAATATCATGCGTCTGACTTCCCGTTTTGGCCGTTATAACGCCATCCGTAAAGACCGCCCGTTAACCAACGACGAATTAATGAACGTGGTGCCGAGCGTGTTTTCAGAAGATAAACACGATTCGCGCAGTGACCGATATACCTACATTCCCACCATTACGCTGCTCGATAAATTACGCGAGGAAGGTTTTCAGCCGTTTTATGCCTGCCAGACCCGCGTTCGGGATGAAAGTAAACGCGGGCATACCAAACACATGCTGCGGCTGCGGCGGGAAAATATGATTGTCTCCGGCAATAAGGAAGTACCCGAAATCGTATTGTTGAACAGCCACGATGGGAGCAGCAGTTACCAAATGATCCCCGGCATGTTCCGCTATGTCTGTGCCAATGGAATGGTCTTTGGCCAATCGTTCGGTGATGTTCGTGTTCCGCATAAAGGGGATGTGGTCGGGCAGGTGATTGAGGGCGCGTATGAAGTGCTCGGCATATTTGACCGCGTCGATAATGACCTCGATACCATGAAATGCATTTCACTGTCAGAGCGCGACCAGGAATTATTTGCGCGGGCGGCGTTAAGTTATCGCTACGAGTATGAAGATAAATCCCCAATCACGCCGTCGCAAGTTTTGCGTCCGCGTCGGCGTGAAGATTACGGCAATGATTTGTGGACGACATTCCAGCGCGTGCAGGAAAACATGATTAAAGGTGGATTACTCGGTAAAAGCGCGACCGGGAAAAATACCCGGACTCGAGCGGTCAACGGTATCGATGGTGATATAAAACTGAACCGTGCGTTGTGGTTGATTGCGGATGAATTCAAAAAAAGAATGGATTGAATAATTTTAATAACAAAAAATACATTTAATCATCAATATGGCGGGTAACCCCGCCATTATCATTGTGATTGATTGTTTACCTGTTTAACAGGGCTTTTTCCTCTCTTCTTTACTGGATTTTTTGAGGCCCTTATTATTTCTGATATTGCCTTTTCACTTACAGATACATCTACCATTTGTAACGCTGATTTAATCTCTGAGGCAGTATAACCTTTTGATTTTGCCAAGCTGATAATGTTTTCTTTAAGTGATTCCAAAAGTTCAGTTCTGCTGATTTTGTTAGGTGTCAGATCAGGTAAGGATTCTAGCGCCAGTTTTGCCTCTTCTAGCTGCTCCTGAGTGTAAAATTTAGTTCCTGCCATGTAGTCCTCTGATTTTAACAATTTAGATGTAACTCTATTAAACCATATCACCTTTGATAGGCCAAGCCCGCCCCCTCTCTGACGCCTAATCAGGCGAAAAATAGCTCGCATCAAAAAGGATAGACGTAGTAAAATGACGGACAGGAAATGTTTTGTCATTACCGCCTGCACGCAGTCGATAATGCAAAACACCTGGTCAGGGCTACGCCCTGACACCCCGGTTGAGTAGTTAGAGGTTGAGCTATGTCGAAAAGCGAGTCGCGTCAGAAAGGAATAATCATCCAAATCCGATGCACCGAAGAGGAGGCTGAGGCCATCAAAGGCAAGGCCAAGGCTGCAGGGATAAGCACTTCCGAGTTACTGCGGCGCTCCGCGCTGAACCGGAAGATAATGACACGAACAGACACACGCTTGATGAACGAACTTCTTCGTTTGGGTGGTTTACAAAAACACCTCTACACCCAAATGCAAGACCAGATGACCCAGGAACTCAGTAAGCAGTTTTCTGATGTACTGGTCGAAGTGAAGAAGGCCATCATCGCTTTGGATTTGAATCTCGTACCAGCAAACGAATAAGGGCACTATGAACGTTATCATCCCACCAAAAAGACGAGACGGCGGCACCAGCTTTATGAAGCTGGTCGGCTACCTGAGTCTGCGGGATGAGAAAAAACCTGATGACGTTATCACGCCCGATAAGATTGCAAAGACCTCTTCACGCTCCAGTCAGGCCATTTTTGATCGCCTGGTAGACTATATTGAGCGGCGTAATGATTTCTCACCCATGCAGGTTGTCGCTAGCTTTCCTGATGGGCGAGAACAAGTCATTATCGGGGGCGTTGAATGTGAAACAAATTGCTTTTCACTGGAGACAGCAGCAGCGGAGATGAGCATGGTTTCTGCTAGCAATCGCCATTGCAAAGATCCTGTTTACCATTTCATTTTGTCATGGCAAGAAGATGAGAATCCGAAGCCTGAAGACATTTTTGATAGTGCTCGTTTTTGCCTGAAAGAGCTGGGGATGGAACATCATCAGTTTGTTACCGGTATTCACCGAGACACTGATAATATTCACTGTCATATCGCCGTTAATCGTGTTAATCCTGAAACGTATCGCGCGGCCAATTTGTGGAATGATGCAGACACCTTACAACAGTGTTGCCGTGTCCTGGAGAAACGTTTTGGTTTCAAACAAGACAACGGCAGTTGGGTGTGGGGTGATAATGATACTTTGCGTCGTGCGCCTTGGCGTTTTCGTAATGCGCCTCAAGGTGCCGCAAAACGTGAGATATATTCCGGCAAGGAAAGTCTTTATCACTATGCTGTACGTAAGACTCGTACCAAGATTACCGACGCCATAAAAAACAAAACAGCTAGTTGGAAATATTTTCACCTCTTGATGCATGCAAATGGATTGGCATTGCGTGAGCAAAACGGGGGGTTAGTCGTATTCGATATAGCACATCCAGATAGCATTGTGGTTAAGGCTTCTGATGTGCATCCAACGCTGACTAAATTCAGATTGGAACCCTACATTGGTCCTTACGAATCTGCTCCAGCCTTTGAATCTGATGACCAGGAAGAGGGGGCGTATGCGATATATGATCACTACCAACCCGCATTCCAGGTGCGCGATCGGGAGGCGAGAAAAGAGCGTCGTGAAGAAAGGGCTGCTGCACGCGATGACCTCAAATTGCGTTATAAAAAATACCGCGATACATGGGTAAAACCTGACTTGAACGTGAAAGCACGCTATCAGGAACTTGCCGCACATTATCAGGCAATGAAGGGTAATGTTCGCCATAGCTACCACGACCCTCTGCTGCGAAAACTGATGTATCGCGTTGCCGAGTTCGAGCGAATGAAAGCAACAGCGGAGCTACGAATTCAGATCCGTGAGGAACGTAAGAGGCTGTTTGAGTCTGGCCAATATCGCCCGTTGTCTTACCGTTCCTGGGTGGAGCGCGAAGCTTTAACGGGTGATGTTGCCGCTATTAGCCAACTGCGTGGATGGGCGTATCGTGAGAAGCGTAAAGCGAAAGCCGCCGTACCGAATAAGCATAAAGACAGCGTATTGGTGTTTGGTGTTGCTGATGACTCACCGGTGCTCGAACGGTCTACCCATGCAACTCGCTTGCACCGGAATGGTACAATTGAATACCTGCGGGATGGGGTTGTCGGTGTAGTCGATCGTGGTGACCAGGTTGAGATTAAGCCGGGGTTCGAGGATTACGAGGACACCGCGAATTACCACCTGGCTGCAGAGATTGCCGGCACGAAAAGTGGTGAGCGAGTTGAAATTGTTGGCACCGACGATTTCGTTGACCGCGTACTGCTTGAGGGCTGTCGCCTGAATTACCAGCAAGAAAAAGAGGTGTTCGGGCCGACAGACAACTGGCAGCGCGGTCGCTCCGAGGTTCTCGAGCATCGCCACGTTAGACCAGAAATGGGTTATGACGCTCCTGCTGGATCTCGTCAAGCTGACGATCGCGACGATGATGCACCAACAGTGAATTCGTATTGGGGACCACGTCCTTAAACAGAGCAGTAGATAAAAAGTAAAGCGAGATAATTAATGTAAATCATATTATTAGCCGCTGATTGTACAGGGTTGAAGGCCTGTACAACCAGCTAACCATAACAACCTGTACGGGAGGCTGCCATGGCTGCCATCGATCCTAGCCAATTTAAGGCATTACACAAGTATTTTCCGGATTTAACACTCACACAGTTGGCCACCGCCTATATGTATTCGACAGGAATCCCTGTGGGAACGATTGCACAGCTTCGAGACGTATCCGAGGACACTGTCAAAGATTCTCTCAAAGCTGCATGTCATCGAATGCACTTAACGTCGATATCTACGATGGGGACGGCGATCCAGCTTAAGCTAAACCTTGAGTTGTTGATAGCCATTGACACCCTGCAACCAAATTGAATCTTAGTTTCACATTTTAACAAATACGTCAACCCCCTTTTAAAGGGGGTTTCGCATTTTAGGATAAAGGATTAATCTCGCCATAATTCTTTTGAAGATGTAGGGAATTATAATAAATGACTGATAAGTCACAATGGAAAGCCGCACAGACCGTTATCGAAATGAGCCCTGATGTTAATCGGTTGCTGACTCAGGCCGCAAAGCGCTCAGGTCGTAGCAAAGTTAAAGAGGCGACAATTCGACTTGCCGATCATCTAAAAACAGTTACAGATATTGCGGTGCCTGGCCGCCGTTTCCTTTCTGATGAATCCAAGTAGCACCCTATAGAGATCCAACACCAGGGAACTCTATTTTATTAGTTTGTTTAGTGATTATAAAAATATATGGCGTTAACTCGCAGGGCATTCTTTTACCTGGAATCTTTTGAATTTTGGGTGATTGCCCGTGAGGTATTATCACGAAATGAATAATTCGTCCGTTGGGATGGGGTGCTCGTGGCCTTTGAAAAAAGGTGGTGCCCGCTTTTTAACAACCGGGGTTACTTATACACATTATCCGCTTAGCGGTTATGTTATTTTTCAATGGGAGTAACCCCGAATGGAAAGTCGGACAGCATTCTGTAACTGTTAAGACCCCTATGCAAAAATGCAATGTATCTATGGGTACGATCTGCCTGTAGAGAAGATTAGCACCACCCGCGAGGGCGGGGTGAATGGGCGTGAACGGGCAACACTGGCAGTGAAAGGGTGCTGACGCAAAAGAGATTTGTGCAAGTCCATTCTAACGAGTGGGCTTGCCTGAACAGCAGTTTACATTCGGATAAGGAGATGTTGATGGCAAAAGGAAAGTTAAACTCATCACAAAATTTTTCCTGTGATTTCTCCGAACTATCGCCACAAATTGCCCCTGATATAGAGAAAATAAACAGATCGCGTAAAAGAAAGCGAGTTAGACGCGATACGTTATTTTATCTGGGCAATACAAAAGTGCAGGTTAAGAAAAAGTACAGGCTCTCATCCTCCGCTATAACCCCCTCTCTACCTACATCGCACACCCGGCCTTTTGAGCGTGCGGTGGCCTGTGCAAATATTCTTTGCCGAAGTGTTACTAAATAAACTTCCTGACATCGTTATTCAGCAATATCCCCTGTCTTTTTTCCTGTTTATCCCACTGCGTAATTGAGGTGACTCTATTGAAAATATTTCTCCCCGTTGCCCTGGCGCCGGTGGTGTTGAGTGGATGTGCTATTAGCCCATCTTCGCCGCCGCGCGTTCCGGCTCAAGAGTTTGTGACTTCGTTGATCCAGGAGCAAATACCGATAATTCAGCGAGCACAGGCGGATCTGGCCCAAGCCAGCCGGGTTCGTTTAAAACCGGTGCGAGCGGTTTCTGAGTCCAGGCCAGCAGCCACATCGTTGAGGCGTCAGCCGGAGGTCATTCAGCCCAGGGCGCTTGCAGGTCAGCCGGTACCCACCCTGCAGGCTATCCGCTATATCGGAGAGCGGCCAGCCAGTCTGACGCTTGCCAAACCGGGCAAAGCTTCAACGCTCCGTCAGGCTATACGGCAGATCACCCCGCCTGGATGGCAAGTGACTTTCTCTCAAGAGCTTAAACCGGATGCCCGCACTTCACTGCAATGGCGTGGTAACGATCAGTGGCCGTTTGTGCTGGATGAAGTGCTGCAGCAACAGGGCAAGGTCGCACTGGTCGATTGGTCAGCCCAACGGATTTCCGTCGCGGCCAAATCTGTTGAATTTACTCCCGGCGCCGTGGCTGCAAATTTGCCTAAAAGCGCATCAGTTACCCCGACCTCAACCCCAGCGGTAACCGATAAGAAAGGCAGTGTGGTATCTGGCCGTAATCCATTTGGTGGCAGCAAGCCGGTTGTCACCTCGAGCCCAACCCCGGCGGTAAAAACTACAGCTTCGTTAACACTGCCCAAATCGGTCGTTAAACCAAAGGTTTGGCGGATCGAAGCGGGGAGCACGTTGAAAGATACCCTCTTCAGTTGGGCGGCGGCAGAGAAGTGTTCTACCCCTGGTGTCGCTAACTGGACTGTCGCCTGGTTGACATCGGTGAATTACCGCATCGACGCCCCACTCCAGTTTGAAGGCAGTTTCCGGGATGCGTTGAATAGTCTGTTCACCTTATACGGTACGGCGAAAGTGCCATTGTATGCCGGTATTCGCCATGTCCAATGTGTCATCTCGGTTGATGATAAGGAAATCCATTGATGGACATTCAGTAAGATCCCTTCCCCTTCTGTTCAGAGGTTGCATTCGCAGCCTTATCTCCTGGAGGTTTGCATGAGTTATCGCGGCAAAGTGAACGTCGGCGTGATCGTCCTATGCACCATATTCTGGATAGTGCTTTGGAGGGTAATCTGATGTTTTACTGGATTTTATCTGTATTTCTGGGGTTCCTGGTGTGGGTCAACATTTCTCCCCATGACCAGGCTGGAACTCAGCTGCAGGATAGCACGCTGAGTCAGCGCGCTATTCAAACCGTCCGTTACATCAATGACATCAATGACTGGCGCTATATCAACCCTGCACAAAAAGACGGTGTGATCCCCGATAGCGCCTTCGGCTGGTCATCCGTTGGAGGGTTGCGCAATGTTTTGCAGGCTGGTCGTGTGTATGTCTATCAGCCAGATCAACCTGGGTTGATGGCGGCATTGTTGGCGCAGAGCCGACATTCCGCGCTGGTTGGCAAAGTCGTCGGAAGACGACTTATCGACAGCGTTGGCAATGACATGCAGGTCAATGTGCCGGCGAGCATTACTGACGGCAGCCTGGTGTACCTCAACTAATCTCTCCTCATAAGGTTAACAATGAAAAAACACCTCCCCTTGACCGGGTTGGCGGCGACGTTGTGTTTGCTGCTTTCCGGCTGTGCGCCGCTTGAGCGCATCGATAAGATCGATAATCAAGTTTCACGGGACGAAAATCAGGCAGATAAACATCTGCATGCTCTTAAAAAGGGCTCTGTGGTGCGGGATTTAACCTCTCAGTGGATCAACCCTTACCCGTTAAATGCTCAGCCTGGTGGCAATAGTTTGTTGCCTCCTTGCGCTGTGGCCATCAATCGTCCAGGGAGTATCACACTGGCGGAAGTCAGTGCTTTCATCAGTAAGCGTTGTCGCTTGCCGGTTGTGGTGACGCCTGATGCGCAGGCTATCTTGGCACCGACTGGTGGCAAAACTGAGCAGATAAGTGGCCCGGTTCCGGCGCCAGACCCAAATGGGCTGGTGCCATTAGCCGCGTTGGGCGGTTCATCTGCCCGCGCGGCGCCGGTCGTTAGTGGTGGCACTGCGCTCAGGGGCGTGTTCTGGCAGGGGGAGTTGGGCGGATTGCTTGATAATGTCACCACTCGTCTTGGGCTGTCATGGCGCTATGAGCAGGGCCGGATCGCCATTTTCTATCTCGACACCCGGACGTTCCCGGTCATGTTCATGGACAGCAAGGCGAGTTTTGGCTCTAAAACCGTGAGCGGAACCACTTCATCGATGGGGGCAACGGGTGACAGCAGCGGCGGTGGGCTCAGTGGTGACTCCAATACCTCTCAGGCGACTGAGATGGAAATCAAATCAAGCCTGTACGAGGACGTCACCAATACCATTAAGTCGATGTTAACGCCCGGTACCGGTCGCATGAATTTGTCCGCCGGCGTCCTGACGGTGACGGATACGCCACGCGTTCTTGAGCAGATAGGCCGTTATCTGGAAGACCGCAATAAAGAACTCAACCGCCAGGTCGTACTCAACGTGCAGGTCTACAGCGTCGAAAAACGCACTCAGGATCAGTACGGCATCGACTGGAACGCCGTATTCAACAGTGGCAGCGTCGGCTTGTCACTGACCAACGCGTTTACCGGCGCGGCTTCAGATGCGTTGAACGGTGGGGTTTCTATCCTTGATGGCAAAGGGGCGGGCACCAAAGCCTTTATCAAAGCCCTGTCGGAACAGGCGAATGTCAGCGTAATGACAGAGGCCTCGAGCATGACCACTAACCTGTCAGCGGTGCCGATCCAAGTTGCGCTGCAGCAGGACTATGCCTCCAACGTCACTACGGAGAACACGGCCAACGTCGGTTCATCGAGCAGTATCACCAAATCCACGATCACAACCGGTTTCAACATGACCGTGCTGCCGTTCCTGATGCCCCAGTCGCCAAAAATGCAGCTGCAGTTTGCGATCAATATGTCAGATGACCCGACCATGCGCACGTTCACCAGCGAAAAAACGTCGGTTGAGTTAATGAAAACACGCCTCAAAACCTTTACCCAGCGCGTCATTATGCAATCCGGACAAACGTTGGTTCTCAGTGGTTACCAATCTCTCAACAACACCGCAAATCGCCAGGGCGTCGGCAGCTTCCGCTTCTTTGGACTCGGCGGCGGT
This sequence comes from Serratia marcescens, assembly GCF_006715005.1. Taxonomy (GTDB): domain Bacteria; phylum Pseudomonadota; class Gammaproteobacteria; order Enterobacterales; family Enterobacteriaceae; genus Serratia; species Serratia montpellierensis. The sequence continues at coordinate 20,767 of NZ_VFMJ01000002.1, read as the reverse complement.
GCCAACGGCGAAAATAACAAAACCATGCTGGTCATTCTTATCACTCCGGTCATTTTGGGATAAGCCATGAAACAACAGACTACCTACACGCTGCAGAATGGGAACGCCTGGCTTGTGGCCGGGTTGCACTGGCAGTATTTGCCGCTGCGTGGGCGCCGCAGCATGCGTTTGCGTGCGAAGGAGGCCAAGGCTACGCATTGGGCAGCATTGCCAACCGGTGACGGCCAGGCACAAGGTACCTTACTGGGCACTGTCAATCTCGCCGGCAAGGCGGTTCGAAAAGGAGGCGGGCTGGCTTCGATGGCGTTGGCGGTTCTGCCGGCATTGCCAGAGGCTTGCTATGGCGTTTTCCCGTTATCCAATGGGCAATACTGGTTCGTCGCTGTCAGTGACGGCATGCTTTCCCCGTTCGGTGATATTGTCGGGGATGAAACGGCTATACGCATTGCGGTTTCCAATTTTCTGGCTATCACCTCAGCGCCTGCTGCGGGGTGGATGATATATGCTCCTGGCGGTTTCTTTCCCGGGGAAGACACGGAAGATAAATCGCTCACGGACTTGGTCGATAGCAAGGTCGGTTTGCGCCGGGCCCGGCTGAGTCAGACTCATGATCCGAAGGTACTGTGGCTTTGGGGCATAGCAGTGGTGGCCCTGGGGGCCGGGTATGTGGGTTATTCGGCCTGGGAGAAACACCAGGAAGATGCGCGCATAGCAGCAGCTCAGGCCGCGCTGATGGCCAGGCAACAGATGGCACAACAGGCGCCGGCCGACAACCTGAAACCCTGGGCTACACAACCGCGGTTTCCACCGATGCTCAGCGCCTGCAGTCGCGTATGGAAAGACGCGCAGATCTCTATTGCAGGCTGGGTTTTCAATACAGCAACGTGTGATGCGCAGGGAAAAATCATACTGCACTACACCTTGCCGAACGGTGGCACTGTAGGGGATTTTGCCTTGCGATTGCCGGTGCTCTATGGTTCAGATATTCAACCCGTTTTTAATATTCCCGGTAGCGCAGACGACGCCTCTTTTGCGTTACCGGTGCCACTTTCTCCTCCAGAACATCCCGAAGATCTTCTCCCGGGCAGCCAGCAAATTCAGCACCTAACCAGTTATGCCCAGCGTATCAATGCGCGCTTGCGCCTAAGCGAAATGGACGTAAGCACGCAGTTAACGCAGGGCGACGTACAAAATCTGCCGTGGCGTACCTACAGCTTCACGTTCATTACCGATATTCCGCCCGATCGGTTGTTTGCGCCAACGCGCTTCAACAGCAGTGGAATACGGGCGTCCAGCATCACGACCACGCTCAAAAACAACCGTCTGGAATACACCATTGAGGGACTTCTGTATGCCAACCGCTAAATCCAGAGTAACGCCCTGGGCGTTGTGCCTGGTGCTGATTGCACCTGGTGTCTTCGCCGCGCCGGTCGCAGATATACCGGCGGCTCCGCCCGCTTCACCGCCGGTGAAGCCACCCACGACAGCGGATCTTCCTCTGCCGACCACGTTCGCGCGCGCGGAGGCTGGGCGAGCGTTAAATCTTGGTCAACTGGAAGCCATCCAGGCAGAGACAGTGCTGTATGAGGCCCAGCTGGCCAGGGCCAAGGCGCTGAATGAACTGCAAAAGAACGGGTATGACCGTGCACTGGATCAGCCTTTCAACCCGGCGCCACCTTCTCAGGACAACAAATCCGAGGTCAAGGGCGCGGTGAAAGATGCTGCACCGCCGCAAATTGTGGAGATCACCGGCGCGGGTAAAGGCTTCACGGCCGTGCTGGCACTCAGCAACGGCAATCAGGTTACGGTGCAGGTGGGAAATCGTATCCCGGGTACGGAGTTCGTTGTTAAACGGATCAACATCAATGAAGTCGTGGTCTCCGGGAAGAACCAAACACTGGTCTCTCTTTCCTTTGCGGGGTAACCCATATGTATGAGAAACGTGGTTCAACCTATATCCATTTAGATCTGACCAATACTGATGCCCCGACGCTGTATGTGTCTGACGCACACAATAATAGTCTGGCCGTCACGTCAGAGATTGCCGGCGCGTTTAAAAAACACCCCAGGCTGCAGGTTAAACGGGTTCAGCTCGATAAGCTGAAAGAGATGCAGCAAAGCCAGCTCACTGAGAACCCCAACGCTAACGAATATTCCGTTCAACAGGCGAAGATTATTAGCTTCTTCAAGGATGCCAAGATGAAAGGCGCCAGTGATATTCATCTGCTGATCGGGATGAATGATGTGACGGTGGTGCAATTTCGTGTTCATGGCGATCTTGAAACGGTGACAACGCTGGATTGCGCGGAAGGGATGACGCTGGCGTCAACGATTGTGATGTCGATGTGCGATGTGGCCGAGAAGAGTTTTAACCCCAATCGCGCTCAGGATGGGCGGGTGCGTAAAGAGTTTCTGCAAGGGCTTCAGCTCTTCGGGGCGCGTTATGCGCATACGCCGGCAGAATTCGGTCTGTATGTGGTCATGCGCATTTTGCCCGATGAGGGTAAAACGCCGCCTACGCTCGACGAACTGGGTTTTCTACCGGAACAGCAAACCCTTATTCGCCGTATGCTGGCGCGCCCTGAAGGCGTCATCATCCTGTCCGGCCCTACCGGTTCTGGGAAAAGTACCTCCCTGCGCACCTTCAGCGAAATGTACCTGTCGTTTACCGGCCATCGAAAACGACTGATGACGCTGGAAGACCCTCCAGAAGGGTTGATTTTGGGCGCGGTACAAACCCCCATCATTGCCGATAAAAACGATCCGGACGCTGTTAGCCGTGCCTGGGTCAGGTCTATTTCTGCCGCATTACGGCTGGACCCTGATGCCATGGTTGTCGGCGAAATTCGTGATGCCAACTCGGTTAAGTCTGCTTTGACGGCGGCCAAGTCAGGACACCTGGTGGAAACCACGCTGCATGCGAATGATGCGGTCGGCATTCTTGATCGCCTGACCGATACTCTGGGTATCCCCATGGGCCAGGTGGCCGATCCTCAAGTCATGATTGGCTTGATCGCGCAGCGGCTGGTGCAGCTGTTGTGCCCTCACTGCAAGAAACGCTGGGAGGCGGTCAGAGCAAGTCTGGGAGAGGAGAAAAGAGCGCTGCTTGAACGCTTTTGTCAGGTCGAAAAGCTGGCTTTTCGCCATCCTGAGGGATGTGAGCACTGTTACAAAGGCGTAATCGGCCGGCGGGTCATTGCTGAAGTCATTCGTCCCGATGCCAGATTCATGGAGCTGTTTCGCCATGAGGGCAAACTGGCTGCGCGCAGTTATTGGGTGAACGCGCTGGGCGGTATCACGCGCGGTCAGCACCTGATGCGTTATCTCCATGACGGACTGGTCGACCCGATTGATGCGGACTATATCAGCCCGCTGGACGAGGACAGCCTGACATTATTACCCCCGGAGGCTGCATTATGATTTCCCGTTTGCGCGAACGGTTGACGGCGCTACGGGGCAGGATGCCGTCATCGGAAAGAATGAATGAAGGGGTAGGGCGCTGGTTGGCGCAAAAGACGTTCTCCACCGCAGACCGCCTGACGCTCTACGAGGATCTGGCTTTCCTGCTCGACAACAACCTCAAAGTTGAGAAAGCCATCAATTCAATGATAGGGAGCTATGGCAATAAACGCCCGCCGGTCGTCTATTGCCTGGAGGATATGCTCAGTGCCCTGCGTCAGGGCCGGTCAGTCGACCAGGGATTGGCGTCCTGGATACCCCGGCAGGAGGCCGCCATCCTTAGCTCCGGCGTTCAGGACGGCAACCTGGCTGCTGCCCTATACCGGGCGATCACCGTGGTGCAGGGCATGTCGGATATGAAATCAGCATTGGTGTCCACGTTGGCTTACCCGATGCTGTTGCTGGCAACCACGTTTGCCATGATGAAGATGGTCACTGTCTATTTCCTTCCCCGCCTGGAGTCATTGTCTGCCCGAGATAATTGGACTGGGGCGTTGTGGTGGCTCAGCACCATCTCAGAATTCTTTGTCAATCATGCAATTATTCTTGGTGGGCTGGTACTCCTGCTGATTGGCTTCGTCGTCTGGTCAATGCCGAACTTGACGGGAACGGTGCGGCAGCATGTTTTGGACCGTCTATTGCCCTGGAGCGTGTATCGCGACGTGCTGGGAGTGGGTTTTTTACTTAATTTCAGTGCGTTGATGCGTGCTCAGGTGAAGACGGAAGACGCCATCGACATGCTGAGCCGTTATGCACCGCCCTGGTTATATGAGCGATTGGCCGCAACCCAGCGTCAGGTTAGGCAAGGTGACCACCTTGGGTTGGCGTTGCGCAATGCCGGCTACGGATTCCCCTCTCCGCGTGCTATCGACAAACTGGTCCTGCTGACCGACGGCGATAACGCTGAAATCATTATTGAAAATTTTGCACGGGCCTGGCTTGTGCAAACTGTAGCCCGGATCAAGCGGACGGCGTCTTTGCTTTCATACATCGCATTGGGCACCAACGCTGGCTACATGATCCTGATCCTCCTGGCCACACAAAACCTCAACGACCTCGTGGGCACACGTTAAGCCGCCCACTCTCATCAAAACCTAAAGGAAACAGTAATGGAACTGACACAAACTCGACAGTCAGCAATCAACCGTGGGGTTATTACCCTGCTTGAAGCGGCTATTTATTTTGTTCTTGTCCTCGTCGTATTAGCTATCGCCATTACCCAGGGCGGAGGGCTGTTTAACCGTAACGACGCCAGTACGGAGTACAATAATGCCGCAGAACTTCTGACCAACACCCGCACCATGTTGAAAACATCCGGTGTTTATAATTTTGCCGCCGCTGACGCCATGACCGGCGCCCTGATCCAGTTCGGGGGCGCGCCGGCCAACATGACGGTTGTCGGTACCAAATCCTCGGGTAGCGCCAAGTTGCAAAACCTGTGGGGGGGCGCTGTCACCGTGCAACCCGTGGCAACGGCCGGTGGGCAGAAATCTTCCTTCTCTCTGACTTACGCGGCCGTTCCTCAAGAGGCGTGCATTACTCTGGCCACCAAACTGAGTGCGGCGCCGAGTGTTGTTACCACCATGGTCAATGGCACATCGACGAATGGCGCGATCGCTGCCAGCGCCGTGGGGGCGCAGTGTACTGCCGATAAAGGATCTGTTGGACAGAACACCCTTACCTTTACCAGCAACACCTGATGCCCATCGCAGCCGGCAACGTTCTGTTGCCGGCCTCCATCTGGAGTGCATTCTCATGTTGTTTTCCTTTCAACGAGCCCTGGCCTGTCTGGTGCTGGGCTGGGCATTATTATTTTCGCTGCCGGCACAGGCGTTCTGTTTTAACGAGGCAGGTGCGCGCTATAAAGTCGACCCTTTATTACTTCGCTCAATGGCGACTGTCGAAAGCAGCCTAAATCCTCAAGCCATTGGCAAAAATCGCGATAAAGCCGGACGAGTTACCAGCCGTGACTTCGGGTTGATGCAAATCAATGACCGACATATTCCCCAATTGCGCGCGTTGGGCATCATCCGCAGTGAGCAGGATTTGCTGACCAACAGCTGTCTCAACGTACAGATCGGGGCCTGGATATTGGCAAAGCACCTCAAACAATGCGGGGTAAATTGGCAATGCCTCGGTTCCTATAACGCCGGATTCGCTGATAACAACGGCCCGCGGCGTATGATTTACGCGCGAAAAGTGTATGCGATGTACATGAAGCTTAAAGGCGGTGCCGCCTGATGGCTTTGTATCTCCTGAAGTTCTCGTTACTGATGGTATGCGCCGGCGCCACTCTGTTTATTGGTGCCCAGCCGTTGGTTCATGGGGTGAAAAAATTCTTGCTTAAGCATGATGGCCCGCCACTCACCCGATTGCAGGTCAGGGGCGTCACAATCGTTTTCGCCGGTACCGGTACTGTCCTGATCGCAACGACATCACTCGCGGGTTTCCCCTGGTTAGGAACGGTCAAAATTCTGGGGCTGTTTGCGTGGGGTATTCCCATGGTGCTGCTTGATATGCGCAATTACTGGCTACCGCTGCGGTATACCTCCGGTTTTTGGCTGACTGGTCTGCTGTTTACCTTTCTGCCTGGGAGCACGATCACCCTGACGGAGGCGCTCACAGGTAGCATCGGCATGTTTATGTTCCTCTATGCCTTTCACTACGGTGCCAAACGCCTGCGGGGTGAAGAAGGGTTTGGCCTTGGCGACGTTCATCTGATCGCCGCGCTGTGTGCCTGGTTTCCCTGGCAGTTGGCCAGCGTGCTGAGTGGATGTGCATTCTTGCTGTTTATCGTTGGTGCGTTGCTGACGAAAAAAACGGCTCAACCTTATGCTCCCTGGCTGTTCGCCTTACTGGCGACCTTGGCCGGAAGCTTCCCTCAACTGACCCTATCAGGTGCTTTATGACTGCTGAAGTTGCCAACCCTCGTATCAACCGGGGGGTATCGTTGATCTCAATGGCCATCGTGCTGGGGATCGTATTGATTGCCGCCCCTATCGGGCTGGAAAGATACTCCAACTATATAGAGGAGCAAACCTGGGTCGTGACGGCCACACACCTGAGCACGGTGAGCCAGGGTGCACGCCGATACGTCAAAGATAATTACGACACCTTACTGAATCAGGTCAAAGGGGGCGGCAACGTCACTGTAACCGGGCAGACCCTAAGGGATAAAGGGTATTTGCCGGCGGGTTTTTCCCTGACCAACAATAACGCCCAAACCTATATTCTTGCCGTGACACGCAATCCTGCGCAAACCGACAAACTGGTCGCCTTTGTGTTGACCGCTGGCGGTCAAAATATTACGTTCAAGGGCCAACGCTATATCGCTCAGAACACTTCTGGCCTTGGGGGGTATATCGATCCCGTCAATGTTGCCAACGGTGCTGGCGGGGGCTGGCAAGTCAATTTGGCTAGCATGGGCCTCAGTGGGCAGAGTGGCCACCTTGCTGCTTACCTGACGTCGGATGTATTAGCCGGTGGCGCTGAAGAAAGTGATCGCCTGTATCGCTTCCAGGTTAATGGCCGTCCCGATCTTAACAAGATGCATACTGCGATTGATATGGGCGCCAATGATTTGAATAACGCGAATAATGTTAATGCAACGACGGGGCGTTTTGGCGGGAATGTTGAGGCCCAGAATGTTTGGGCAGGCCAGGATGTAAATGGCAAGCGTCTCATCGCCAGTGAAAGTGTCTGGTCGAGCGGTTGGATCACTGCTCATGGAGATGTTCGCAGTGACACCGGCTGGTTAATTACCAAACATGGTAAGGGTTGGCTCAATGAAGACCACGGAGGTGGGTTATACATGGATGACAATGACTGGATTAAATCGGTGAACGGCAAGGGGATTTATACCAGCGGCCAGCTTAAAGGCGGAACCGTTCGGGCAGATGGCCGGGCGTCGGTTGGTGAATATCTGCAGTTGGATGGTGTAGCGACAGAAGGGCAGGGGTGCTCTCCTAATGGTTTGCAGGGCAGAAACTCAGCAGGGGCAGTGTTATCTTGTGTCAATGCTATATGGAAAACATCATCGATCACGGAGACCGTAAACGCATTCGGTGATAGTAAATGCGATAATAAAAGTGGTCAATCAATCGCCTATTGCCCCAGCGGCTATAAGCTATTATCCGGTGGGTGGGAGATGACCCGTTGGTCTTGGGATCAAGGTCGAAATTCACCAGACACATCGAGTTCTGACCCATATATTAATGCATGGCGTGTTTCACCTCCCGGTGATGCAGGAGGTTGTATGCGTGCCGTTGCACTATGCGCAAAATGATAGCTATTGCATTCCTCCATTTGGTAGTATTCCCACTCTTTGTTGCAATTATGGCTAATTTGTATGAATAACAACAGGTTGGATAGTGTTCAGGCTCTTCGAGGCCTGGCTGCTCTTTTTGTCATGTTATTTCACTTTAGATGGAATATAAATCTTTCCTATCCTAGCTTAGGAGATGAGTTATTCGGCTGGGGGGCTATTGGCGTTGATGTTTTCTTCATAATAAGTGGGTTTGTTATCACGCTTTCAGCGAAGAAACTAAAACCAGGATTATCGGCGACAGGGGTGTTTTTGAAACACCGAGCAAGGAGAATACTTCCAACCTACTTTATTATCCTGCTAATTACTTTCCTTTTATCTGGGGCCATGAGCACGTTCCATTACCCAGAGAAAGTGAGTAATTTTGCAAGCGCACTCACTTTCTCTCCAATTGATGCCAATAATGCTCCGTTCTATGTAGATGATGGTGGTGTCTATGGTATTAGATGGACATTGAATTACGAAGTTTTTTTCTACCTGGTCATGGCAGTTTGTCTGATATCAAAATACCGATGGCTACTGTTGTTTGGCGTGTTTTCGTTAAGCCTTATTGTTTTTCCTTTGTTAGCAGGGCAACCACCAACCTTGGGGGTTAGTGGCTATCAATTCAATTCAGCTTACTTGAATTTAATGACCAACCCTATCATATGGCAGTTTTTGGTGGGCGTTGGGTTTGGTCTTATCTATCCCTATACAAAAAACTTAAATGGTCAGTTACGCTTAGTAATATTAGTTATTGCAATAATTGTTACAGGCTACTTCATTTTCTTTATGCCATCATTGGGTCATGGACTAACGATGTCAGGGTGGTATCTGTCAATTTTGTTTATTGCTGTAGTCTTAAATGATGAGGTCATAACGAAATACATGCCGAGATTCTTTATTACTTTGGGGGAGATATCATTCTCTCTCTATCTTATCCACACACTAATGAATGGTGGTATAGGAAACCGGTTTGAAAGTATTGGTGTGCCTGACGGTTTACCAAGGTTTGTTTTGTCATGCGTTATCTCCATCGGGTTGGCCTACTTGTCGTATAAGTTTATTGAAAGGCCAGTAAGTCTGAGAAAACAAAAGCCAGTAAGGCATGAGGTAGTGTAGTTAATAAAAGGGGCGCGATGCCCCTTTGCTTTATTTTCTTTGCTAACTCCATTCTAAATTCAAATTAATCGAAATAGTCAGATATACAGGATAAAGAAACATGAAACTTTATTGCATGTTACTCTTTGTGCCTGTGGTGCTTAGTGGATGTCAATTTCCGGCTAAAAGTACCGCAGTCATGCCGCTAAAAAACACAGATATTCAATATAATGCTGAGCAGATTAGTAACGCTCAGAATAATTTGTATTTGTCTGGCGCGATAAACCAAGTTCGAACGCCTTTATTGACACCCGGTATCAGTGCCAATTCTCAGCGCGTAACCGTCAACTGGGATGGTGATGCTGTCGAGCTGCTTTCTCATCTGGCCCGGCAGAGAGGATTGACCTTTAACTGGACCGGTGTACGGCTCCCCCTGCCGGTCAATGTGCACGTCAACGGGGTGACCTACCAGAACCTGCTGAGAATGCTCGAAGTCCAAACCGCCTGGCGGGCCACACTGCATGAATTTCCAGGGCAACTCACTCTAGCCTTTTCCCAACCCGAAAAACCGAGGGGGCGCAGATGAAAAGATCTTTTCTGACGCTGCTTTTCGTTAATGGGGTGCTGTACGGCCATGCGGCTGCGGCGGCACAACCCCCTTTAGAGTCTGCTCCGCCAGATATGAGCAGTTATCTCAGCCCTTCACAACCGTCATCGTCGGATATTTCGGAAACCCGTCGCCAACTGCTCGAAGAAGCTGGACGTACATTGGGGTTTCGAGGAGGAAAAGCGCAGCGTGCCTGGGAGTTACGTCAAACCCTTGATGCTGTGTCTAAAAACTTGGATGCCTTATATGACTTCCGAACCTTGATCAGTCGTCAAGGATGGCTACCACCGGTGATCAGTGAAGCGCAGGATGTGGCCCATATCACACCGAATCAGATAAGAACCGCTACGCATGTGTATGAAATTCTCACACCGGAGCGTTTTGTCAGTAACCCGCCATCCTGGCGGAGTTGGCTTAACGCCGGCTTGTCCACTTCGGCTGTTGATGGGCCTGAAGCTGCAGTGATTCCAGCCAACGGCGCCCAGAAAGCGCTGTGGCAGGCGGCGGTACGAAAGGGATGGGAAGAAGGGCGAGAGAGTGCTGACCATACATTGGAAGCCAATTTCAATCGCCTTACCCGAGATTACCGCGGCATGTTGGTTTACTCACGCTTGTTGCAACAGGGGTATATCACCTCTCCGGTGGTGACTGAGCAGCAACAAACCGTCAGTGGCGATCGCAGCAAGTTGACCACGGGTGATCGAGTTCGTCGTCTTAAGGAGCACGCTGGATTTGTGCCTGATAAGACGAAATGGAAGCCGGTCATACACAGAGAGGGAGAAAATGACTGAATCTGCTGAGTTTATTCCCTATACCTTCGAGACCGGCCTGGATGGTAATGCACTTAAAACGTTTTTTGTCTGGTGTGCTAAGCAGAGTGTCAGTGATATCCATATCCAGGGCGGCAATCACCTGGTTGTCAGCCACCACGGTCGATTGAGACGAGCCAGCACCTTTGTGCTGGCTGACGATACCCTGTCCAAACTGATTGATGAGATCTTTGAACCGGAGGTCCGGGCAACGGCCGGGGGCGGCTATCCAGTCGACAGAGCGCTGCAGCTCGATGGCGACATGTACCAGCGTTATGGTCTGGAACGCGGTGAACGGTTGCGCTTTCGCTGCAATTTTGTGCAGGCCACGGCTGGGCGGTTGGATACGACGATTGCACTGACCATGCGGGTCATCCCGACCGCGATCCCCGAGCTGGATTCGTTGGGCATCGAGGATGACCTGCGCAGTGTTGTTCTGCCTCATAAGGGGTTGGCCTTCATTGGCGGTGAAACCGGCTCTGGGAAAAGTACCTTTCTGGCATCGGTCTATCGGCACTGTATCGATCATGATCCTGACCGGAAAGTGACGACGACGGAAGATCCGATAGAGTTTGTTCTGGGTAAGAGCGGTGATATTTTACCGGCGACTCAGCTGCAGATCCGTCGCGATGTGGCTAATTTTGCTGAAGGTATCCGTGCTGACCTGCGGCGTGCCCCCTCGGTGATTGGCGTCGGGGAGATGCGTGACCGAGAAACCGTGGAAGCGGGGATACAGGCTGGCCAGCTAGGCCATTTGTGTCTATCGACACTGCATATTCACTCCCCCGGAGAGGCCATTCCTCGCTGTTTGAACCTATTCCAGGCGGAGATCCGTGAGGCAATTGCGCATGACATGCTCGGTGTGCTGCAGTATATCGTGGTGCAGAAGTTGCTAAGAACAACTGATGGCAAACGGCAAGCCGTGCGCGAATACATTATTTTTGATGACCCTTTGCGAGAACGGCTATCGGAAATGCCATACGTCAGATGGGGCCAACACATTGACGGTATTATTCGTACTGAGAAACGACGCATTGCCGATCATGCCTGGCACCTGTACTTACAAGGGCGCATTGCCCGCAGCGAATTGGCCGTTGCCCTGACGAGCCATCAGTTGCGTGAACTGGAGCGAGGTCATTCACATGCATGATGAGCAGGAACCTTTGCCACCGGGCTATTGGCGCAATGCTTCTCGCAGACTCAATGTTTACGGTGTTCCGGCCCCGTTATTTTTGCTTTACCTGTTCTGGTTCCGCTTCCCCACCTGGGACACGATTTATGTGATCAGCGGCATCATCATTTTTTTCCGCATTCTGTCGGCCTTTGGTTGGACATTGACGGTGCTTATTGCGCGCTTGGTCTATCTGCTGCGAGGAAAACTGCTGTCGGGTCGACCGTGGTGGTACCGCCGTTTTACGGAGGGCGAATGACGGTCAGAACTGGATTTAAAAACGTTAGTTTCTCAAGCTTAGCTAAATCCCAAGGTTTTTATGTCAAATAAATCACCTGATGAGTTCGTTATATGTAATGAACTACGCAGCACTTATCATGTAATTGCAGAAACTTACAGTCACTTGGAGTCTGCCCCTGTCATTTTAACTTTGTTTAAGGAGGTTATGAATGAGTCACACCTCTCCGGGAATCCGAGTTACGTTAAAATATCTTGTATTGTCGACTTACTAAGAGTTGAAAAGTTTAGATTGCGGCGCAACAGAAGCGCGCCGTCACCAGTGGAAACTGATATCCAGTCGGTCATTACGCGTTTAAAACTAGTCAGAGCCACCGTTGGACAAGACAGACCGAACGACTCATCTATTTCTGAACATTGCTCTCCAGGTTGGTGGCAACGTGAATGGGAAACTATATCCTATGCAATTCCGGTGTTTCCGTCGATATATGCAGCTATTCTTATTATAACCGCGATTGCCATGTGTTTTTTTGATGTGACAGGATTAGCGATATTAATCACTCTTGGTTCATTGATAAGTTTTTTTATTTGTATTTTATTGGTGCTCAAGGATGCTGGAAGTATTGAGGTGCTCATCATTATGGCTGTCTCTTTAGTACTGGTTGGTTTTTTATTCATGCTGCCAACATTTTAGGTATAAGGATTTCCATTTCTGTGAAAATGAAACCATCAAAGTGATAAATGAGTGAATGCTGATGGTCGGCATGCTGAGACAATTCATGCATTATGGTAGTCCTTCCTTTCATCTACCCAAATAGGTTTTTAGAACGCTGAAATATATTTCAACGTTAAGGAGAACACTGTGGGACAAATAATCAAACACCGCCTTTGGCTGGCTGTACTCCATGAAGAACGCGAAAACGCTCGCAAAGCAGCAGGGCTACTTGACGATGGCCGTTCGGCGCTGGCCTGGGATAAAGATGCCGTTCTGTGGTATGCGCGTCCGGGGAGTGATATCGATCGCGTGAAGGCTTGGTTACCCGACAAGACCATCAGCACTGGCGGCGGTGATGCTCAGGCAGAATTTCATGATGCCCTTACGCAGGCGGGGTTAATCGTGAAGGGGTTGCCGGTGATGGATGGGAAGCGGCATCGCGTCGCTACGCTGGAGGACAAGAAGGGGCAAAAAAGCGGTGTTTATCGTGGGTTCCTCGATCGGCGCCCTGGCGGTTGGTTCATCAACTATCACCGAGCTGAGACGGAAAAATCTGTCACGAATTGGAAAGCCAGTGGAACAGAAGCCGATCCCGTTGCCCGGCTGCACATTCGAGCGGCTGCCCGGCAGGCGCACGATGAAGCTGAACGGGCGCGAGAGGTCAATTACCGTCGACAGACAGCGAAAGCACAGGCGCTATACGACAAGCTTCCGGGCGCAGACCCTGCCCATCCTTATCTGGTGCGAAAGGGGATATCCCCGACGCCGGAGCTGCGACAAACTCAAAACGGTGCCCTGGTGGTGCCGTTTTTTAATGCTGAGGGTGAATTTCGCACCTTGCAGTACATCACGCCTGACGGTGATAAGCGGCTTTACAGCGATGCGCCAAAGCAGGGTAATTTCTTGGTGGTGGGCGGCCCGCTAACGCCTGACGCCCCAGTGTTGTATGCCGAGGGGTATGCCACGGCCAGAAGCCTGAATCTTGCTACTGGCCAGCCGGTCGTAATGACCATTGATGCCGGCAACATGGCCGCAATTGCCAACGTGCTGCACGCGCGTTATCCCGATACCCCCCATATCTTCCTTGCCGATTTGGATCATGCAAAGAAGGTGAACAAAGGGGTGATGATGGCTACTCAGGCCGCGTCATCAGTGACTTACGGTGCTGCAATTGTGCCTGACTTTACTGATGCTGAAAAAAAACTGGGGCTGACCGATTTCAATGACCTTCACCAGTCGCGAGGGCTGGATGGGCTACGTTTGCTCGTGACCGCCAACATTGCCCGTGCACTGGATATTATCCAAGAGGAAAGAGAAAAAATGAACCATCCATCCGATGGCGCTCCGCTGCCCATTCCGGAAGAACCACCGTTTTCACCGGTTGAGGCAGTGCCGCCGATGCCGACAGAACCGCCCTCTATTCAGGCCGATGTCGGGCCTGTTGAGCCGATTGTGGATCACCTTCCCGTAGTCGATGAAACGCCGATCGATATTAACGATTATGCGTACTGGGCCGCGCAAGCCGAGACATCGGGCGTACCGTTACCTGATATGGGCGCCGAACCTGTAGAAGGCCCTGTGGTTTCTGATGTAGCCGATCGTTCCGGCGACACGCCTATTTCTCTGGCAGGACGGCTTAATCCTGAAGGAAGTGCGCCAGAACCTGCACCGGTTGATGCTGCAGAACACATTGCACCGATTCCTGAGGCTGTTGAACCGACACGGGAGATACCATTCGATACGGTCAGTGACCTGGAGGGTGTGCCGCCTCGCCAACACAGTGAACCTCAGCTAGAAAATGCCATACCGGCGTCACAATGGGCCCATCGTTCTGAGTCCGAACAGGCTCAGAAATCATCAACAGTCGATGCCATCTGGGTGGGCCCGCCACGTCCGAGCAGCGAGGCGGCTGATCCTGATGTGGCGTTGATAGACAAGGATGCGTTACTTCAGCGGCTGTCATGGGAAAAGCAGGGGGACAATGCGGTTCTCTACAAACTGGATAACGAACCCGCGTTCATCGATCGGGGTTCCCGATTGGATATGGCGGAGGGGGCCAGCCAAAGCGATGAGAAGGTACTGGCGGCGTTGTTGACGGCGGCACAGTATTACCGCGGCCGTATTGAATTGACCGGCAGTGACGCTTTTCAGGAAAAAGCGATCGCCCTGATTGCCCGGCATGAAATCAATGTGACGATGAAGGTCCCTGCCCAGCAGGCCATGTTGGAAGATGCGCGGAAAAAGTTGGCTACGCCAGTGCCAGTTCGTGACGCTGTCACCGGTGATGCCGTGCCAATGCCGGAAAATTCCCCCGCATCGCAACCGGCTACATCGCCGGTGCACCATTCCGGCCCTGCAGCTGCCACACCGCCCGCCGCACCGCAAGAAGCTGAGCCTGTTGTTGAGACACGGAATCATCCTGCAGCCAGGCAGCAAGAGAATGCCGCCCAGCCTGACAGCGGTATTCCTGCCGCTATTCACCAAAGCTACAAAGCCGCGGCGGCGGGTGTCACCGGCAAAGTCCTCAAATGTGGAACCGCCCCTTTCCGTTTTGAACCCGGAGAATCACAAAGCTCGTTCATTACGCTGCGGACACGGGAAGGAAAGCAAACATTTTGGGGTAAGGAGTTGGCGGGGCTGTTACGTGAAACCCGTATTCAGCCTGGGCGAATGGCCACGCTTACCTGGTTGGGGAAAGAAGCCGTAACCGTGCAGGTTCCGCAGAAAGACGATCAGGGGGTGGTTACCCACTTTGAGTCAAAAACAGCGCATCGCAATCAGTGGTCTCTGACCCCTACCGGGGGTGATACGGTACGTACCGGTCAGGATGATGGGGTCAAGTTGGCGGCATTTGATGCGGCAAGATTTGCCAAAATCCAGTCGGCCATCATCAACCAGCTGCATCTTGATATGCCACCGCCGGCAGTGCCTCAGGAAGGGGTGTACTGGCTGCGGCCAGATGGTCAGGGCAGTCAAACACCCGGTGATGTGTTATCTGCACCGCGGCCATCCATGGATAAGGGAGCGGGAGAGCCGGTTGCCAGCAGCTGGACGCAGGATGGTCATCTTGATCTATACCTGGTGCGCAGCGATGGCCCATATCTGCAGGGGGTGGTTCGCCATCAGGGGGAATATCAGCATGTGCTGGTGACGCTACCAGGCAGAGACGATGCGCCTCCCATGGTGTTCAACACGATCACCCCTGAGGGGGCGAGACCTGTAGGCTGTGGGAATGGGATCAACCGCAGCAGTGGCCAGCCAGTACCTCGCGAGAACATCGCCTTCAAGCTGGAAGGTGATAGCCAGGTTCGAATTGGCAAACTGGATGCTCCTGCCAGCTTACCGCCCGCGCTTCATTCCCGACTGGGTTTTGACGAACGTTGGCGCGATGAGAACGCTTCCCCAAAGGCCGCGCCGGCGGCAGCGCCAAAGGCGCAGCCGGGCGACCCTCGCCCGATATAACTCACTGACCGCAAAGGACTCTCTTTATGTTTAAAAAAAGCGTGTGCGCCGCACTGCTTGCGGCGTTGTGCTGTCTGCCGGCTACCAGTTTTGCCTCCACCTGCCGTGCGGGGGCTGCGGCTGAAGCCGGCAGCAAAGCCGGTTATGAGCAGGCTCGACGGGCCGCCGAAGCCTGGGCGTCGCGAGAACAGAATGCCTCTGACCAGTTACAGGATTGTTTGTCGCGGATACGTACAACCACTATCCAACTGCCCACGTTCCCCAGCCTTGCCGACATCATGAACCAGGTGTCCGAGAAGGTCTGTCAGGCGGCCGTTGACAAGATCAACGACTACATCCCCGGCACCATTGACCCGTGGCAAGAGTTCACGGGGCGTTAAGGAGACCCATGCAAACGCAAGAACAGAGTTCTGCCGAGGTGGCACTGGCGCCGAACATGGCACCCCCGGCCTCAGACGATGAGGCGCGTGCCTATGCACACGCCCTGTCCATGCAGCGCCAGCGTGAGCTGGGCGCGGCTTTTGCTCATCGCTGCCTGAACGTCGTGGTGTGGTTGTGCGTGGCATTGGTGCTGTCACTTTCCCTCAACGGGTATCTGGGGTGGCAGGTTGCACACCCCCCGGTCAAATACTTTGCAACTGAGAAAGGACGGCTGACGCCTGCCAAACCGACAAACATTCCGGCGTTTAGCTCGGAGGATGTCGCTGCATTTGGCGCCGATACTTTACGTCAAGGCTTTACGCTTGATTTTGTTCACTATCGCGCACAGATGACGCGCGTGGAGCCGCGTTTTAACGACCAGGGGTTTGAGGGCTATAACAAGGCCCTGACATCGTCAAACATCCTTGCCGCAGTGAAAAATCAGCGGATGAACCTGTCGGTTGATGTGGCGCCTGGCGTCATACGCAGCAAAGGGTTACTTGGCGATCGTTTTACCTGGGAATTCCAGTACCCGGTTACCCTCAAGCTTGATGGCCAGCAAACCAGCACGCCGGCCCAACGTTTTATCTTCACTCTGCGCATCCAGCGCGCCGATGTTCAGGAAAAGCCGGCGGGACTTGAAGTCACTCAAATGATTTCGACAAACGCCAACTGAGGTTCCCCATGAAAAATACCCTTATGTGCACTTTGCTGGCGCTGATGACGGCGCCGGCCTGGGCAGAGGCACCTGCTGCCTCTGCGCCGTCGGGTTGGTCACAAAGTCAAGCGCCCACGGCCGCGGTGCCGGCGGCACCGGCTGCGAGGCCGATATCTGAACCACCATTACCGAATGGCGCCGGATTATCTGGTAACGATCCACTGCCACCGCCTTCACCGTTGTATGCCCAGGCTGAGGAGGCCGTATCCCCACTGACGCCGGATGAGATCAGGCAGTTGCGGGCGCGTCAGTCCGAGGTGAACCGGGCGATGACATCACCTCCCGTGGCGGTGGTACCACGCATCAGCGCGCTGACCGTCGATCTGGCGCCGGGGGCCAGTTTGCCTCTGGTGCGAACGGCAATGAACTACCCCAGTTCGCTGACGTTTATCGACAGCACCGGTGCTCCCTGGAAATTGGGTGCAGCGCCGATCAGCGGTAATCCGGCCTTCCAGATTTACTGGGTGCCCGACAGCCCGGTAATGGTGGTCTATGCCAAGCAACCTTTTGTCAGCGGCAATATCACCGTTTATCTGAGTGGGCTGTCCGTGCCCATCGTGCTGAATGTCACCAGCGGCGAACCGGATACGGCTGCCAAAACCTGGACAGTAGACAGCCGGCTCGATATGCGTGTTCCACGGCGCGGCCCAGCGGCCAAAGCGACAGCGATCCCGGAAAGTCGCATTGGCCTGCATGACAGTACGCTGCAGACCTTCCTTGACGGCATTCCGCCTAAAGAGGCGCGGCGGCTCAAAGTGACGGGGGGCGTACCGGACACGACGGTATGGCAACTGGGGGATGATTTGTACATCCGATCGCGCGCGGATATTCGTGATGAGTTTGAAGCGACGCTTTCCTCTGCCGATGGCACTCACCTGTGGAAGTTGCCGGTAACGCCTTATGTGACGTTTTCCGTTATGGGAAAAACCACCGCGCTGAACATTTCTCTGGAGTAAGACATGGCGAGTGAAAATGATGCAGGAAGGGATAAAAAACTGACATTGACTCTGGTGGCCTCTGCCGTGGTGGCGTTGGTGGGGGGGACTTATTTTCTCTGGAGCTGGCTGGCGACGCCTCCGCCGGCGCCATCCCAGGTTGATATCAATCGCGTCGGGGCGTCGGTACACAGTAAAGGGACTGAGACACCGGCGTATCGAGAGCTACTGCGCCAGTACAACCAGGAAGGCGTGACGGCCGCGCAGCAACGCAACAGCAGCTTTATCGCGTCTATCCCGCTGGAGCAGGAGCCGGTAACGCTGCCCTCACAGACTGCAAATACGCGAAAACCATCGGCAGCCCCCACTGTCCGACAGGGACGCAGTGATTCACGTCAGGCCGATGCTGACAGGCAACGGCAGGACGAGCGGCGTCAGAAAGCGCTGGATGCGTTACTGGCACAGATGACGCCGCGAGCGGATTCGACAACACCACCCGCCGGTATACAACTGGCTCAGGCACTTGGCGGCGGGGAGGGTAATGCACCCGGAGGACGCGGTGATGATGTTTCGGGCTTTGGCAGCTGGAGTGCCAGTTTGCCAGGCAACGTATCGGTGCAAATGGCCTCGCTGAATACCGGTCAGGGGGGGGCACTGGTCACGCCTTCTGTGGTCATCCCTCCCTACTGGCGCGGACCGGGTGTGATTGATATCGGTGTGGATTCGGATAACAGCACGACGCCTGTCTTGGGGAAGTTTGTATCGGGGCCTTATGCCGGCGCGGTACTTAAAGCTCCCACCGGCGCGAAGTTGGCGGGAGATGGGGTCGTGATCCACTTCACCGAAATGGCCTTTGGGGGCGTCAACTATCAGGTTGACGCGTATGCGTTGAATGATGAGAGCCTGGTGCCGAGCGTCGCCTCCCACGTCAATAACCATTACTTCTCGCGCATTGTATTGCCGGCGGTGATGAAGGGGATCGGCGGTATCGGCGAGATGTATGCGCAAGCCAATACGCAGGTAGTAACGAACGGCTTCAATGCAGTGACGACGCGGCCGGGTACCCCGGATGGTAAAGCCGTTGCCGGTGTTATTGCCGGCGGCGCCGCCAGCCAGGCGGCAAACGTGCTGAGCAGTGATGCGGCACGGTTACCGCCGAAACAGGTCCTTGTCGATAAGCAACAGGTGGTCGCGATCCAGTTCATGCGCGGGGTTTACTCAACCGATGCGGTCAACGCGGGGACAACGGCGGCGCCCATGGTCACATCACCGGTGGTGACACCGACGGAAAGCATGCCGCGGACAGAGAGTGACTGGCGGTCACAGACACAGGCACGAATCGAAGCGCAGCGCAGGCTGCAACAGCAATAAGGGCTATCCCATGGCACGAAAAATTGATCCGGGCATTACTCGAAAACAGCTAAATGAAGGTCAACTACGGCAGGCGCTGAACTGTGCGCTGGCCTGCTTGCACGCCTGTGAGCCTGACGTGATATCCCCCAGGTTGCTTCAGGACTGGGTATCTTCAGATAGGGTGTCCGAGTTGTACCGTCTTATGCATACCGATCATCGGTTTGAAAAGGGGCGCGTTGCGCTCGAGAGTTACTTCAACGGCCTGCCCAGCGTAAACCTCGAGCAAGCGGCGTCGATGAACCCGTGGCCGGAAGCCGCAGAGTGTGCACATGAGCATCTGGTCCAGAAGATTACTCGGGAGAATAGATATGAGTGAATTTTCAACTGCCCCGACAGTATCCACCCCGCCTGAATCTCCGCCAACACATCCTATGCCCGCCAAGCCTGGCTTAATGCAACGCAAGTTGCTGTTTGGCCTCACATTGCCCTGGCTGGCTGGTGCCGTTCTTACACTGGGACTGTCGGCAGTTTATCTGTTTGCCCCAGATTTGAATGGCGGTGATAGCGGTTCGGCAGCAACACCGGACGCATTTAGTGAATCTGAGTATGTGCAATCTCCGGCGCCAGTGACGTTGGCACCCGTTACCTCTGCCGGGAGCGCGGATTCGGTTCAACTGCAAAACGACGTCGCTACCATGGTCGGAGGTGTCCGTTCTTTTGCTGAAACCAACCGCACGGCGATTTCCCGTTTGTCGGATACGGTTAAAACGCAGAGTACCGCGCTGGCCACGATGAAACAGCAAATGGCAGACCTGCAGGCGCAGAACAACCAACTGCTTGTCCGGTTGTCCGTGCTTGAAGCAAAGCCCGTAGCCGTGGTGTCGCAGGTTAACGACCGTGCGGTTCCCCGGGTCCGTTCTGCGCTTGCCGGCATGCGGCTTGATGCGGTGCAAAATGGCATGGCGTGGGTGTACTGGCAGGGTAAAACCTGGGCGGTCAAAGCGGGCGATCGGCTTGGGCGAGTGACGATCACCGGCATAGATGCGCAGGCGCGTGAAGTCAGCACCAGCGCAGGCGTACTGAAGTGAGGTAAGTGCTATGCCTAACGGAAGTGATGCTATCCAGCTGCTGGTTAATCTTGCCCACAACGTGCAGGGGGCGTTTACCCGTTTGGGGTTTACGCTGGCCATGCTGTTTGCCGTGGTGGGCGCGATAACTTTTCTGGCCCACCACGCCAGTGCTTCGCGCAAGTCGCCGGGGCAGGCCGCCGGTGGAGGGAAGGTTATCGCCTGGTTGCTGCTGTGCGGCGGGCTGGCGGGGTTAGATCAAATGATCGGGGCTGCCGCCAGACAGGTGGGGTGGCAGGGGGCGACCTTCGACGCCATCAGCTATGTGGATGTCGGTACCTTTGGCGTGGCGGCCGATGCCGCGAACGCCATGCTGACGCTGATCCGCGTATTTGGCGTTTATATTGCGC